>DATGLJ010000204.1:0-2481 GCA_035294185.1 Occallatibacter sp.
GATCTCGAACTGGCGGGCGCCCTGCTGCACGAACATCTCCAGGCCGCTGATGACGCCCAGGCCGCGCGATTTTGCCAGCCTGAGGAGCGGCGTCTCCAGCGGGTTGTACACCATGTCGAAGACCAGGCCGGCGTTTAGCTCATTTTCCCTGAGCGGCAGCGACTGCTTTACGCCCGTCATGCCTACCGGCGTAGTGTTGATAATCGCATCAAAGCGATTCCTGGCCAGTGCTTCCTGCCTGAGCGATTTCGCCTTTGCCTTCCGAGCCAGCGAGACGGCTGTTTCGTGGGTGCGATTGACGATGAAGACTTCGGCTCCGTGCTCTACCAGGCCAAAGACTGCGGCCCGCGCCGCGCCGCCTGCGCCGAGAACGAGGATCCGTGCTCCTTTGAGGCGCAGGCGCTTTTCGAGCGGCCGGACCACGCCCGCCACATCTGTGTTGAAGCCGTAGAGCTTGCCGTCGGCTCCCGTGCGCAGCGTATTGCAGGCGCCGATCCGCGCCGTCAGCGGATCCATGTTGGCCAGATGCGGCAGCACCTGCTGCTTGAGAGGCATGGTTACCGCTACCCCGCCCAGCGGCAGTTCGCGCGTTACGGTCAGCAGGTCCTCGACCGACCTGGCCTTCAGCGGCAGCAGGATGGCGTTGACATTCTCCCGGCGGAAGGCGGTGTTGTGCATCAGCGGCGAAAGCGAGTGGCCGATGGGGTTGCCGGCCACGCCGAAGATGCGCGTCGCCGGGTCGAGCTGGTCGATGCGGTACACGTCCAGCAGCGCGCGCGCGGAAATCTGTCCCGGCGCGGTCTCAACGCCCTCGCCCGCCGAAGCGAAGGTAAACGCCGCGCCGGCGCGCGGGCCGAGAACGCGGCTGATCAGTCCTTCTTCGCCCATGGCGATGCCGACAACGTGCGAGCCCAGCGAGTGGTCCTCGATGAGCCGCAGTACGGCAAGGTTATCGGCCAGCGTGCGCGCCGTCGAGACTACCTTTACAAAATCCGGTTCGAAGGCCTCGATTCGCTCGGCGGCCTGGTTGAGCCCCTTGGTGCGGGTATAGTCATGGAAGCTGATGAGCAGCGCGGCCCCGGCGGCGCGCAGCGACTCGCGGAAGCGGGCCAGCTGCGGGCGGGTGGCCTGCTCGGCCGACTCCAGCTCAAGGTCGACGATCTGGCAGCCGGCCTCGGCGGCCTTCAGCAGAATTTCGAGCTCCGCGTTCAGCGAACCCGCAAAGTGTCCGCCGCCGGCTTTACGCCGGCAGGTGGCAATTGCCGTCACGTCCCGGTGGCTGGCGAGGAACTCCCTGAGCTCCTTGAGGGCGGCGGCCGGTTTGGCCAGGGTGTCCAGGCGGAGTTCGACAAAGTGCGAGTCCGGAAGCGCCGCAGCCACCCTGTCCAGCAGCTCGGCCGGCGTTGCGCCCTGCACGGCAACGCAGATTTTGCCCAGCCGGAGCCGCGGAGCCGAGGCCGGCGCGGCAGACGGAGCGAGCGGACTGGAGAGAAGCGCGGTCATGACACCTAATTGACGCATCTTAAAGGGGATTAGCGCCAGATGCAACAGAATCTGTGCGATTTTTGCTTGAAGGTCACATGAGGGCCCCAGGCTGTGGCAACCTAGAGGTTTGGAGGATTTGCCCCGGAATGCCTACGGAAAACGCTGCTGCCGTTACTCGCGATCTGCATATTTGGGACAAAGGCGGGGCCGTCTCCGCCGAGGCGCTCTCCGGCTGGGTCGGCGATCGGCTGGCCGCCCACCGGTCGGCGATCGAAGCGCTGTTGAGCGTCGAAGGCCGGCGCACGCCGGAGAATACGCTTCGCTTGTATGACGTTGCAATTGAACAGCTTAGCTTGGCCGGGTCGCAGGCCGGCATCCTTAATTCCGTGGCTGCGGACAAGGCCGTCCGCGACGAGGCCCAGAACCAGGCGCAGCAGATTGCCATGGCGGCCAGCGCGCTGAGTCTGAACCGGCCTGTTTATGACGCTCTGGTAGCGATGGATCTGGCCGGAGCCAGCCCGGCCACGCGCCACTTTGTCAACCGCACGCTGCTCAGCTATCGGCTGGCCGGCGTGGACAAGGACCAGGAGACGCGCGACCGGCTGCAGGCCCTGCACGAGAAAGCGACGCGGCTGGCGCTCGAATTCAGCCGGAACATCCAGGAGGGCGGCAAGACGATTGAGGCGGCTCCAGAAGAACTCGAAGGCCTGCCGGCCGACTACATCGATCGTCACCCGGTGAATGCCGAGGGCCGGGTAACAATCACCACCGACCAGCCTGACATGCAGCCGGTAATGACCTTCGCGGCAAGTCATGCGCTGCGCGAACGCATGTTCCTGGCCTATAACACGCGCGCCTATCCGCAGAACCGGCAGATTCTTCTCGACCTGCTGGCTACGCGGCAGGAGATTGCCGCGACGCTGGGATTTCGCAGCTGGGCCGATCTTGCAACCGCCGACCAGATGATGGGCTCGGCGGCCAACGCTCGCAGGTTTT
>DATGLJ010000205.1:0-7539 GCA_035294185.1 Occallatibacter sp.
CCGCCGTCTCTTCCCCGGCTGGCCGGCCGGCGCGTACTCCGTCGAAGTAGGCCTTCAGCGCCAGGTGCATGGCATTGCCGAATTGCAGGGCAGCGGTGGCGTCCTCGGGCAGTCGCCAATCGTAGCGTAGCTTGTAAGCCAAGGGGCAGTTTTCGTAGCTCTCGATGGCACTGGCGCTCAACTCCAGCAGGCCCGCATTCGCGCGCGGCGGAAGCTGCGTCCACTGCGAGACCGTAGGCAGCGGCTCAGCCGCGGCATGGATCCGCTCAACTGGGTCCGACGGGTCCGGCGGCGGCAGCAAGCACCATTCGAGCGTGCCTGCCAGCAACGCATCCCTGGGTCCTGACAGCTCCCGCAAGTACTTTGACGGAATGGGATTTTTGCCGCGGGCTTTGGGGCCGCACAGATACAGATCATTCCTCGCCCGCGTCATGGCAACGTAGAACAGCCGCCGCTCTTCCTGTTCGTGATGCAACTTTGGATCGGCCTCGTCCGCAGCGCTCCGGCTCCGCAACTGCTGCGGAAATTCAACCAGCGCTTCTTTGTACTGGACGGGAAACGATTGCGAGACGGCGCGCGCCACGAAGACGCAGGGAAATTCCAGCCCTTTCGCTGCATGGACCGTCATCAACTGCACCGCGTCTTCCGCCGGTGTAGCAGCCATCTCGCCGGGCCCAAGCGCCGCCACCCGATCGTCCTCATCCGCTTCTTCCACCAATGTCCCTTTGGCCTCGCCACAAAAAATGGAGACATATTGCAGGAAATCATGCAGCGTGCCTTTGTCGATGATCTGCTTCGGCTTCGCCTGCCAACGCTTGGCAAACTCCTGCAGCCTTCGCAGCGGCATTGAGTCAGCAAGGCCGAAAGCGCGCTGCGCAATTTCCAGGGCCGCGTCAAGCGCGCTGTTGGCATTCAGCAGCTCCTGTCGTGCCGTGCGGATTGTCTCAACCACCTTCGGCCCGCCGGGCACGTTTTCCAGGACCGCTTCGGCGGAGGAGTTGTTGCCGGCCAAGGCAAGTTCTTCGCGAAAACGCTCCGGATCGACCTGGAAGCCCGGCAGCGCAGCCACGCGGAACAGCGCCACAGGATGCGAAGCATCCATCAGTCGCAGCACCGCCATCGCATCGCGCAACTCCGGCGTGCGGAACAGATCGACTCCCTTGACACGAACCGGGATGCCGCGGCGGGTCAGCTCGGCCACGAGTTTTTCGCGATGGGAGTGGCTGCGATAGAGCACCGCAATATCGCTCAGCCTCATCGCCGGCCCCCGCCGCAGAGCTTCGATCGTATCGGCCACGAATTCAGCCTCCTGCTCGGGGCCGTTGTGGACCACCGCCCGCACCGGCGCCGCAGCGGCGAGCGTGGGTTCGCGTCCCAGACGTTCGCAAGTGAGCGGTTTCCGGCTCCAGCCGCCTTCAACTCCGGCAATCCCAGGGTTGCACCGGATGATCTGGTAAGCGCAGCTCAGGATCGGCGGCGTGGAGCGGCGGTTGGCCGACATGGTGACACGTTTCACACGCTCAGGCCCGAACGTTTCCAGGAACTGATCGAATGCGTCGCTGGTGGCGCCGCGAAACTGATAGATCGCCTGGTCGGGATCGCCCACCGCGAAGACATTCGCTTCCTCACCTGCCAGCAGGCTGGCCAGTTTGATCTGCGCTACGTTGGAGTCCTGGAACTCATCGATCAAGATGAAGCGCGCCCGCCGCTGTTCCCGCTCCAGCACTGACTTGCGACGGCTGAGCAGCTCGACCGCCCTGGTGATGATGTGGCCGAAGGTGCCGAGGCCTTCTTTTTGCAGCAGCTCTTCCGTGAAGCGAAAAGCTCGCGCCACTTCGCGGCATCGGCCCAGCACTTCGTCTGCCGGCATCGCCTCGGCGTCTCTCGACTTCGCCATGCGCGGCAGAGGAATTTCGCCGCGCTCCAACCGGGCGACGTAGGCTTCGTAATCTGCAGGTGTGCGCAGCTCATCATGGCAACTGCTGAAGAACTTCAGCAAATCTTCCAGAAACCTTCCCGGCGTGGCCGCTTTGATGTAGTGCTCAAGCTTCATCTCGCCGATTCGCCGCCGGAGCAGAACGAAGAGGTCTTGCTCATCGAGGAGATGGAATTGGCTGCCTGCGTCCAGTAACAGGCGGTAGCAATAGGAGTGAAAGGTGTGCGCCTGCAGGCCGCTGGCAAGCAGCTTCTTTCCGGCATTGGATTGCGCGCGATTCAGCTCCGGATACAGCGACGGCTGGGGATCGAGCTCGGGATCGAGGATGGCCGCGACGCGGCGAATCAACTCAGCTGCGGAGTTGCGCGTGTAGGTGACGACCAGGATCTCGTCAGGCCGCGCGGCTTTGCTTTGGATGAGGTGGGCGATGCGGCGCACCAGCACCGTGGTCTTGCCCGTGCCCGCTCCGGCGACCACCAGCATCGGGCCGCGCACGTGCTCGATGGCGCGGCACTGCTCATCGGTGGGGACAAAATCGTCTTGCACGCGCGCTGGCATCCGGCCTGCCTGATGCGAATAAAAGGCGAACAGCTATTATACGCTACACCGTTTTCCGAATTACTGTGGCCCAATCCTTTGGGGAGGCGGCGCGATCGGGGTCAACCGGGGTCACGAGCCGAGCCGGTTTTGCGCAGCTTGGGGTCGTTCGGCGCCGCGCAAGGCTGTCATTTATCTCTCGGCTCGCTGCTGCCGATTGCCGCCCTTGCAATCGCCAGCGCCGCGATCGCCGCGGTCTCGGCGCGGAGGATCGTCTCGCCCAGCGATGCGGCAATCCAATGCGCGCCGGCAAAGAGTTGCAATTCCTCCGCAGTCCAGCCGCCCTCGGGGCCAATCGCAAGCGCCAACCACTCGACATTCTGGTAGGCGCTGAGAATGTCCGTTAGTGATATTCCACGCTCGGTTTCGGCAAGTACGATGTTCAACTCCCGAATGGAAGAACCGCAGATCCCCTTCGGTTCGCGGCTCTCGCTCAGGGCAGGCCCTCCGCTCGTCGCTGCGCTCCTCGGTTGGGATGACAACTCGTTCTTCTTGGCCGAGAGTTGAGGGCGTGCCGGCTTGTGGTCAGCGAGAGTGCTAAGTGCATCCTTCAACTTGACCGGAGCGCTGATCTCGGGCGGAGTGATCCGCCGTGACTGCTCGGAAGCTTCGCACGCAATCCGCCGCCAGCGCTCCACGCGCTTTTCCGCCGCGGCGGCCAGGTGCTTCTCGGTTCGGTGTGCGATCACCGGCACGATGTTGGTCACGTTCAGCTCAGTGCACTTCTCGATCGCCCACTCCATGCGATCGAACTTGAAGATCGCCAGCAGCAGCGTGATGGGAACGGCGGCCTCTACCTGGATCTGCTCGCCCAGCGTGAATTCCACGCGGTCCTCCGCCACGCTCACCACGGTACCGAGCCACACCTGCCCGCCGCAAACGATCTCGAACTGCTGGCCGACCCGTGCTCGCAGCGTCCGTGCCAGGTGTGCGGCATGCGCGCCCGTCAGGGCGGCGCGATCGGCTGAGAATTCATCGGCAATCCAGCGGCGGCGGCTCATCTCGTAAACAGTAACAGGGCCGTGGCAATGGCGATCGAGGCGTAGACGCCCCCGAACAGCCGGTTTTCCCGCACTAGGACCTCTTCGCCGAAAGCGCGGCTGTTGCAGAGCGATTCCACCGCCGAAACCACAATCAGCAGTACCAGAATGATCAGCCAGCGCGCCTGGCGTACCTCGTTGCGCCAGAGAAAGGGAAGGACCCCCACAGCCAGCGCCAGGTAGATCAGGGCGGTGATGCGGGCGCGCTTGCGGCGCTTGGGATTCTCATAGCGCAGCAACGTCATCCGCGCCAGTTCTCGCGGCTTGGCCAGGCGCGCGAACGCCGGCAGTGCGGTCACAATGAGCAGAAACCAGACGTAAATGCGGAGGGTCTTGTCCAAAGCAGCAATTAGCAACTAGCAATTCGCAATTAGTCTAAAGGCGCGCTGGCTCCAACTCTCCCGGCGAGCAACAGACCGAAAACAGGACAGGTTCACCTTGAAAGGGAGATCCCGTGAGATTAGGCAGGTTCGTGTGCTAATGGCTTAAGCGCTAAAGGCTAATTGCTAATCGCTGATTGCTGCTTTCCTACCCAAATATCTCCTTCACCTTGTTCAGCAGCGAGCGGCTCACGGGCTTGTTCTCCACCGTCAGTGTGGCATCAAGTTCCTGCAACAGCTCGCGCTGGCGTTTGCTGAGCTTCGTGGGCGTCTGTACTTTCACCTCGACGAACAGGTCGCCGCGGCCCCTGCCGTTCAACACCGGCACGCCTTTGTTCTTCAGTTTGAAGTTGGCGCCCGTCTGCGTGCCTTCCGGAATTCTCAGCGTCTGCTCGCCTTCCAGCGTCGGCACCTGGATCTCCGCGCCCAGCGCCGCTTGCGAGAACGAGATGGGCACGACGCAGTACAAATCTTTGCCCTCGCGCTCGAAGAAGGCGTGCTCCTTGACGTGCAGGACAATGTACAGATCACCGGGCGGGCCGCCGTAAGCGCCTGCTTCACCTTCGTTCGAGTACAGAATGCGCGCGCCCTCCTCGACGCCGGCAGGGACCTTGACCGTGACCGTGCGTTCGCGCGTCACCCGGCCCTGGCCGCGGCATTGATTGCAGGGATCGACGATCAGCTTACCCGTGCCGCCGCAGGTGCTGCAGGTCCGCGAAATGGAAAAGAAGCCCTGCTGATATCGCACTTGTCCACGGCCGCCGCACGTGGTGCAGGTAATTGGCGACTTGCCGGGAGCAATGCCGCTTCCCTTGCACTGGTCGCATTCTTCGTGGCGGCGCACCTGCACCTGTTTGGTCACTCCGAAGACCGCTTCTTCGAACTCAATCGTCAGGTCTTCGCGTAGATCGGCCCCGCGCTGGGCCCGGGAGCGGCGCCGGCCGCCCTGGCCGCCGAACAAATCGCCAAATCCGAAGATGTCGCCGAAGATGTCCTGGAAATCGGTGAAGACCGTGGCGTCGAAGCCGCCGAAGCCCTGTCCGGCCGCACCGTTCACGCCGGCGTGACCGAAGCGGTCGTAGCGGGCGCGCTTTTCGGCGTCGGCCAAGACAGCGTAGGCTTCGCTGCATTCCTTGAAACGCTCTTCCGCCTCGGGATTGTTGGGATTGCGGTCGGGATGATACTGCAGCGCCAGCTTGCGATAGGCGCTCTTGATCTCCTGTTCGCCGGCGGTGCGAGGAACGCCCAGGACCTCGTAATAGTCACGTTTCACAGTTGTGGCCAGGGTTGGGACCTCACTTCCAAATCTAATTTACTTCGTATTGCGCGCCACCCGCACCATCGCCGGACGCAGCAGCCGCTCTTTCAGCCGGTAGCCGCGCTGCAGTTCATCGATGACACGATTGTCTTCGGCCTCGTCGGTTTCAACCATCTGCACGGCCTGGTGCAGATTGGGATCGAACAGTTCGCCCACGGCCGCCACCGGCTGCACGCCCAGCTTGGCCAGAGCATCATGAAACTGCTTGTCGATGAGCTCGATGCCGGAACGAAAATCCTCCAGCGAGGCGGCGTTGGTCTTCAGGGCGCGGTCCAGGCTGTCGAGGATGGGAAGCAGCGTCCTGAGCGCCTCCGCCAGCGCATATTCGCGATACTCCTGCTGCTCCTTCGCGCTGCGCTTGCGGGAGTTTTCAAACTCGGCCTGCAGGCGGGCGGCGCGGTCGAGAAATGCAGCGCGCTCGGCGCGGACCTTCTCCAGCTCCGCCTGCAACTCTGCGATGTTCGGCTCGGCAACACTCGACTGGGCCGGCGTGCTGTGCTCCTCCGGCGCCGTTCCCGCGGCTTGTTCCTCATCAGCTTCTGCCGCTGGCAGTTCGTGGTCCAGCTCTAGTTCCGCATTCGAGCTTCCGTTGTGCTTGTTGGAGGACATATGTTGTCTGCGCTTAACCAAAGAAATCCTCGCAGGTTACGACCTGCTCGTGTTGACAAACAAATTAAAAGGCGGCAGGCGCGGCCAGGGAACTCTGATTAAGCTGGGATTTGAGAAAGGGACGACCTTCAGGCCGCCCGCAAAGTCCGCAAATTCAATGCAGCTTAGCCGCTGAGCAACTTCTCTCCTACTTAATCAAACCCTCCCTTAGCACCGGCACTACCTACGTCGCCTCGTTCCAGATCCGGTCGAACAGCCTTGCGATGTACGACACCGCCGTAATGGTGTGCTCGTAGTCTATGCGGGTGGGGCCAATTACGGCCAGTGCCCCCATTACCTCGTCGCCCACCCGCGCCGGCGTACCAATGAGTACGAAATTATTTAGATGCGGCATGGTGTCTTCCAGACCCACTACCACGCGCACCGCCTCCTGGTGCGCGTCGAGATAGGCGGAAAGCAACTCCACTACCCGCTGCTTTTCCTCCAGCGTGGCCAGCAATTGCCGCAGCCGTTCCTTGTCTTTCTCCGTGATTACCAGATTGGCCGCGCCTTCTACGTACACCGATTGCGGCGCTCCTTCGGTGGCCAACGCTCCCTGCTCGTAAAGCTGCTCCACCGAGGCCATCAGCCGATCATATTCACTGCGCTCCTGCTGAACCCGCTTGGCGATCTCATTGCGCAGCGACTCCATCTCCCAACCACGGAAGTTCTGGTTGATGTAGGCGGCGGCGGCTTCCAGGTCGGCCGTGGAAAGGTCCTGGCTCATCCGCAAGAGGCGGTCGCGCACCAGCCCGTTGCGCGTGACCACCACGGCGAGCACCTTCTTCTCGGCCACCCGCTGAAAATAGACATGCTCCAGAGCGTTTCTCTGGGCCACACCCGAGCTGACCGTCACCCCCACCCCGTGGGAGATGAGCGAAAGCACATGTGAGCTGCGCTCCATGAACTCCTGCACGTCCTGCGCGGTCTGCAAACTATCCTGGATGAGGCTCTCATCCGCGGGCGAAAGCATGGCTTCACCGGTCAACTGCTTGACGTAGAAGCGATAAGCCTGTGCTGTGGGCACTCGCCCGGACGAGGTATGGGGCTGCTCCAGATAGCCCGCCTCGGCTAGGTCGGCCATTACGTTGCGGATGGAGGCCGGGCTGAGGCTTTCGCGGTTGCTGCGCGACAGAGTCCGCGAACCCACGGGTTCGCCAGTCGAGATATAGGTCTCCACGATCGCCGTGAGGATTTCACGTTCCCGTTTACCGATTCCTTCCGGAGCTCCCATGGCCTGTTCGTCTGAGGACTATAACCTATTTATCTGCAACCACTTATTGCTGATAAATGACACAGCTTTACACTTTTATTCTAGAAAGCAACTAGCGCCTGTGTCAATAGCACTCAGGCGTAAGGAGTGCCAAAAACTCAATCCGCTTCGCGCCTGTTCAGGGCAACCGCCGATGAAAACAAGCTGGACAATCTGTGTCCGTTATTGGACACTTCTATCCGATACAGGACACCGGTGCGCAATCAAGTCTAAGACGGGAGGTCATAATCTTAAGATAGCAATTGAATTACTTGCGTCGGCAAGTGGCGTCCCACTTGCACAAAGGATCAGGTAATGGACATCGCCCGGCCCGAACTTAAACGTCAGAAGCGTCGCCGCCGCATCCT
>DATGLJ010000206.1:0-8568 GCA_035294185.1 Occallatibacter sp.
TTTTGTTCGCCGGCAGAACTGAGGCCGGAGAGTTAAGCGCCCGATTGCTGCCGGGCGCGGTTGTCCTGCTCTTGCGGCGGAGATCGGGCAAAGCACGATGCGGACAGTTCAGCGGATCTGTTGCCGGGTGAGCGGAACCGCGCCTGGCGCAAACCTTTCTGAAAAGAATTTTCGTCTAGCACGAATAGCCCGCGCCGTTCGACGGCGTAAGATGCACCTGCCACGCAGCAGGGATAGATTCGCTAATTGATAATGCCGCGAGAAAGAGCGTAACGCGTCAGTTCGGCCACCGTTCGCACGCCCAGTTCGTGCATCAGACTGTTGCGATGAAATTCCACTGTTTTGGGAGAAATGCGCAACATGACGGAAATCTGCTTTGTCGATTTGCCTTCGGCTACAAGCTGCAGCACCTCGCGCTGTCGCGGCGTAAGACGGCCGCCAAACATGCCGGCCGGGTTGCGCTTTGGATCGAGGCCGGCCATCTGCGCGGATTCCTGGCCTGCCAGCGGCGTGACGTAGTAGTTGTCGCGAAGCGCCATATGAATGGCGTGCACCAGCTCTTTAGAGGCAGATTGCTTGGCCACATACGCCTTGGCTCCGGCGCTGAAGGCTGCGTGCAGGTAAGCAGGGTCGAGCTGCTGCGTAACGAAGATCAGTTTGATCCACGGGAATTGCTTGCTGATCCGGCGAGCGGCTTCAATCCCGTTGAGCTCCGGCATTGCGACGTCGAGCACAATCGCGTCGGGCCGCAGGCGCTCGGTTTCGGTGAGCAGCGCTCGGCCGTTCGAGACAGCGCCCACGATGGCAAAATCGTTTGAGAGCAGGCGCGTGAGGCCCTCGAGCATGAGGGTGTGATCATCGGCAAGTAAAAGTCGTTTCAACATACAAAGCCCCCTTTACCTTCAGAACGATCCGCAGGCAACGGAAATACGAGAGACTGTGTACGCAAAATCCGGTGATGGAATCCAGAACCGTTCCGGTTCGGAAAGCGATCTGAGTGTGCCGATCGAGGGAAATCCGATAGCGGTAGTGCCCTGTCTCAATGCCGGCTGAATCCCGATTGCGTCGCCGGCAAGACGGTCACGTTGGCGTCCAGATCGAACCAGAGACCAAAATCTGTCACTGTTCGCTGCGGCCCGGTTTCAAAACCAGACGATATCATCTTGACATGAGTTTTGCCAGCGCGCCTGGAAACATTTCGAGCGCCTCCTGTGCAATTCTGCAGGCCGCCTCGGCGCTTCGAACAGATCGCAGGGCTGCGCAACCCCCGGGTGTCTGGCCGGCCACCCTGCGGAGCTTGCTACAGCAACATTCGCGTTCTTTAGCGCGCAGCCGCTGACGCGCGGGCAGCGGGAAGCGATCTTTCCCGCAGAGAAGACATCCCGCGGCGGCTCAGGCGCATCTTCTCAGTTTTGTCGTGTTGGCCGGATTTTTGGCGAATGCGATTTATGCGACAGCCGCTCCGGATTGTTGTAGGCTGGTCAATGGAGGACGGGTTTTCCCGCGTCTCTTCCGATCCCGGGAGTTGTTTTTGCCGGCCGGTTTCGGGCTCGCCATCGGCATCTTCTGCTTTTTTCAAATCGTCGCTGCGCCATCCGGCGCAGTGGGAATGAGGTTACCGTCAATGAAGATAAACAAGGCCATTGCATGCCTCAGCTTCTCGTTTCTATTCGCAGTCAGCGCAGCTTTTGCAGCTTCCAGCCGCGACGACCTGCAGGCTCGCGTCGATGCCTCGAAGACAGTGATCGACGAGATCATGCAGGCTCAGGATCGCACCATCCCGAGCAATATTCTGAAGTCGGCCACCTGCGTGGCCGTGGTTCCAGGCCTGAAGAAGGGAGCTTTTGTGTGGGGCGGCCAGTATGGCCAGGGAGTGGTTACCTGCCGCACCGGCCACGGCTGGAGCGGTCCGGTGTTTATCCGCATGGCGGGCGGATCGTTCGGCCTGCAGATCGGCGCACAGTCCACCGATCTGCTTCTGGTGGCGGTCAACGATCACGGATTCCAGGATCTGCTCAAGAGCAAGTTCAAGATCGGCGGCGATGCCTCGGCTGCGGCGGGTCCGGTGGGCCGCTCCGGCGAGGCTGCGACCGACTGGAAGATGAACGCCGAGCTGCTCAGCTACTCGCGCAATAAGGGGCTCTTTGCCGGCATTGATCTGGATGGTACGAGCGTATCCCAGAATAAGGAAGATACCGACGTCTATTACGGAGCCCCGCACACATTCGAAGACATTCTGCACGGACGAGTCGAAGTGCCGGCCGGAGCCGTCCCGTTTGTGCGTACAGTTGCGCATGATTTCGTCGAGGCGAAGAGCCAGCAGTAGTTTTCCGCCGTACGGGGCTCTGTTTCATGCGCGGCTATGATCGCGCATGCGGCGGAGCCCTGGGCAATTGCTGCTGCGGCGGAATTGTGCCTGCGCAGGAGCTTTGATAGATTGCGACCATACTTTTATTCCTTAATATCTCAACCGAAAGACGCTCCACGACAGCTACACTAAATAAGTCTTAGCCTCCGCAATGCGAGAGACACTCGAATACTGGCTAGTCGTTGCCTGCGCGCGTATTCTCGGCCGCCTGCCGCGCCCGCTTGCGCGGCGCATATCGTTCCTGCTCGCGTTGCTGGCGTATCTTGGGTTCGTGCGTCTGCGGCGCGTGGGCGCGCGCAACCTCAAAATGGCGCTGCCCGCGCTTTCGCGCAGCACGAGAAGGAAGATCCTCTTCTCCGTTTACCAGCATCTGGGCTATCAGCTTGTCGAGTTCTGCCGGATGCAGCGTTATACGCCGGAAAATACCAGCGACTGGCTGGCGACCGAAGGCCTCGAGCACTACCTGACGGCGAAGGCCCGGGGCAAAGGCGTGCTGATCCTGACCGGCCATCTGGGCGCCTGGGAGCTGTCGAGCTTTTACCACTCCATGATGGGCCATCCCATGGGCATGGTCATTCGCCGGCTCGATAATCGCAAGCTTGACGAGTGGGTAAACCGCATCCGCTGCCTGCACGGAAACTACGTGCTGCACAAGGATGATTTCGGGCGCGGGCTGCTGAAGGCCATGCATGCCGGCGGCGCCGTGGGCATCCTGATGGACACCAACATGACGCCGCCACAGGGCGCATTCGTGCGATTCTTCGGCATTCCGGCGTGCACGGCCACGGGGCTGGCGCATGTTGCGCGCAAGACGGGAGCAGCGGTGGTGCCGGGCTTTATGCTGTGGCGGGGGCACGAGCGGCGTTATGTCTTGCAGTTCGGACCGGAGGTGGAGATTCCCCGCACGGAGGACGTTGCCGCCGATATTCTCGAAGGAACGCAGCGCTGCACCAGCGTTATCGAGACCTGGGTCCGGCGCTATCCTGAGCAGTGGCTCTGGATTCACCGGCGATGGAAGACGCGGCCGCCGGGCGAGCCATCGCTTTACTGAGCCGGGTTGCAAGGGGAGAAGCTGTGACGGTTGGCGAACTGATTGAGAGCCTGGGCGGGCGGCTGGCGCAGGGCGATCCGAACTGGGCGCTCGACGGCGTAGGCTCGCCTGAGTTTGCCGGTCCGTCGGAGATTGCCTTTGCCGAGGATGGCGGCGGTGCGGCCGTCGCTCTCGGCGGCTCTGCAGGGCTGGTTGTGCTGCGCCCCGGTTGCGTGTCCGGATATCCGGCCGGTAAGAACGTCGTAGAGGTCAGACACCCGCGGCTCTGGTTTGCGCGCGCCGGGCAATTGCTGCGGCCGGCTCCGCCGGAAACGGGCGTGCATCCGCAGGCTGTGATCGGCGAGCGTGTGCAACTGGGCGAGCGCGTTTCGATCGGTCCGGGCGCGGTGCTCGGAGACGACGCCCGCATCGGCGCGGGCACGCGGATCGAGGCCGCCGCCGTTATCGGCCAGGGGGTTCGCATCGGTGAGCAGTGCCGCATCTATCCGCGGGTCGTTGTGTATTCGGGAACCTTGATCGGGAACCGCGTGATCGTTCATGCAGGCGCGGTCCTGGGCGCCGACGGATTCGGCTATGTGCGCGATCCCGAGAGCGGGGCGTACACGCAGTTTCCCCAGCAGGGAACGCTCACGATTGAAGATGACGTGGAGATCGGCGCGAACTCGACGATCGACCGCGGGGCGCTGGCGGAGACACGCATCCGGCGCGGAGTGAAGATCGACAACCTGGTGCACGTGGGGCACAACTGCGATATCGGCGAAGACGTAATCCTGGTGGCGCTGACCGGAATCAGCGGATCGAGCACCGTGGGCAAGGGCGCGATTCTGGCGGGGCAGGTGGGCATTGGCGACCATGCGCACGTAGGGCCGGGAGTGATTCTCGGCGGCCAGTCGGGCGTTTTCAACGGGAAGACCGTGACGAACGAGGGACTGCCGCCGGGGACGGTGCTCTACGGCACGCCGGCGCGGCCGCTCAGGCAGGTATTGCGGGAGCAGGCGGTGCTGGCCAGGCTGGCGAAGAGGCAGGCAGGGAGGGAGCGAGGGAGCAAGGAAGCGCGGGAACAGGGAACAGAGGATTAAAACTGCTTCTCCGTCAGGAATGGCTCGGGCTTCAGCGAGCCATCGCGCTGCTTTACGAGCATCTGCACCTTGCCCTCGGCGGAGTCGAGTTCCTGCTTGCAGGCGGCGGAGAGGCCGACACCTTCCTCGAACAGCCTGAGCGACTCCTCGAGGGCGAGGTCGCCCTTTTCGAGCTGTTCGACAATCGATTCGAGCTTCTTCAGCGACTCTTCAAATGACGGCATGGCGTTTGCCTGTTTTTCCCTGTCGGAGACATTTTAGCCGCGCGGGCTGCTTTGCTTTTGCATTTCCACTGCGCCGTGGGGAAGTACGCTGGCGATGACCTCGGCGGCGACTTCGTAGCGGCCGAAAGGCGCGCTCACCTGTACGCCATCTACGTAGGGGCGCACTGCTTCGAGCATCTCCTGGGCGATGCGGATGCCTTCTTCGCGTGCGGCCTCGGGGGTTTCGGCCTGGGCCATGCGCAGCATAATCTCTTCGGGCATGGAGACGCGGAGGTCGTTCTTCATAAACTCGGCGTTGCGCAGGCTGGTAAGCGGCCAGATGCCGGCGATGATGGGGATGCGGTGATCGCGGATGCGTTCGAGAAAATCCTCAAGCAGCTTCAGGTCGAAGACCGGCTGCGTGATCGCGTATTCGGCGCCGGCTTCCACCTTGTAGGCGAAGCGGCGGATTTCGTTTTCGATGTCGCCCACGCCGGGGTTGGCCGCAACGCCAATGGTGAAGTTGGTGCTTGCGCCAATGGCGTTCGAGCCGATATCGAGCCCGTGGTTGAGACGCTGGACAATATTGACGAGGCCGATCGAGTCAACGTCGAACACCGCCGTTGCGTCAGGATAGTTGCCGAGCCTGGGCGGATCGCCGGTGACGCAGAGGATGTTTCTGAGGCCGATGGAGGATGCGCCGAGCAGGTCGGACTGGATGGACAGAACGTTGCGGTCGCGGCAGGTGTAGTGCAGCACCGTCTCGACGCCGGTGTGCTGGTGGATCTGGATGGCGAGGCTCTGGCCGCTCATGCGGGCCGAAGCGCGCGGCGAATCCGGCACGTTGATGGCGTGCACGCCGAGGGCGGCCAGCATGCCCGCGCCCTCGATCTCCCTGGAGCAGTCGATGCCTTTGGGCGGCACGATCTCCACGAGCGTCACGAACTTCTTCGCCGCAATCAGCGAGCCCAGCCTGGAGCGCTGAGCAAGCGGCGCCGGAGGGGTTTCGCTGGTGATGGCCGGCATTACGCCTGGCGCCTCAACGTGTGCCTGCGCGTCGAGGGCGCGCATGGCCGAGCGCATGGCGCGAATGTGGTTGGGCGTGGTTCCGCAGCAGCCGCCGACGATCTGCGCGCCTGTGCCGATGGCCTTGCGCGCAAAGCTGGCCATGTATTCCGGCGAGCAGAGATAAATATTGCGGCCCTCGACGGCGCGCGGCATGCCGGCATTGGGCATGGCGGCCAGGGGCAGCGCGGTTGCGGCGCGCATGGCCTCGATGGCGGTCAGCACGGTCGTGGGTCCGGTGGAGCAGTTTACGCCGATGGCGCTTGCGCCCCACTCGGTAAGCAGCGTGGCGGCATGCGCCGGCGATGCGCCGTCGAGGCAGTTGCTTTCGTCATCGACGGTGACCATAACCAGCACCGGCAGCTGCGGCGCAATTTCGTGCGCGGCCTCCAGCGCCTGCCGGGCCTCGTTCAGCGCGGGCATCGTCTCGACAATCAGAAGGTCCACGCCGTTTTCGGCCAGCACGGCAATCTGCTCGGCGAAGGCGGCCCGCGCCTCGTCCAGGCCGGTTTTGCCGAGAGGTTCGAGGCGCACGCCGAGCGGTCCCACGGAACCGGCCACCCAGGCCTCGCCGGCCTGCTTTTCGATCAGGTGATCGACGGCCTTGCGCGCCAGCCGCACGCCTGCCTCGTTGATCTCGCGCACCCTGCCGCCCAGTCCGTGCCGGGTAAGCCGGAAGCGATTGGCGCCGAAGGTATTGGTCTCGATGATCTCCGCGCCGGCCTGCAGGTATTCTTCGTGCACGGAGAGGATCAGGCCGGGGTCGGAGAGGTTCAGCTCATCGTAGCAGCGGTTGATGAACACGCCGCGCGCATAAAGCACCGTTCCCATGGCGCCGTCGGCTAGCATGGGGCGGCTCTGCAAGGTCTCGGCGAACTGCGTCATTCTGATGACAATGCTATCGCATCGGCAGCGGGGTTGGACTGGCGGGGACGCCGGGCATTCATCTCCGGCATTCGAGGAATCCGGTCGAGGACAAATCGGCCAGTAAGCCTTCATGTTTTTTCGGAGATTCCTCGTGACGCTTCTCTGGCGCCTCTCAGGGCGATCGGTTCTCGCCGTCCCGGCAGCCGGATTTTCCGGGCCGCTCAAAGCTCAACCGGATTTTTTGCAGCAGCGCGGAAAATCATCTTCGATTTTCGTCATGCAGGACATCCGGGATAATCTTTGGAGAGCGATATGAGCCCGCATCCGGGTGGTTCATGAACTGCGAATCGGTCATTGTCTGGTTTCGCGACGATCTCCGTGTCGCCGATAATCCGGCTTTTACTGCGGCAGTTCAATCCGGTCTACCCGTCCTGCCCGTGTATCTCTGGTCGCCTGCGGAAGAAAACCCGTGGGAGCCGGGCGCCGCATCGCGCTGGTGGCTACACCAGTCTCTGCGCAGCCTCGAAGTCTCGCTCGGTAAACTCGGACTGCGGCTGATTCTGCGCCACGGTCCGAGCCTGGAAGCGCTCCGGGCGCTTGCCGCAGAGGCTGGGGCAAAGGCCGTCTTCTGGAACCGCCGCTATGAGCCCGCCATTGTCGAACGCGACAAAACCGCAAAGGCCTCTCTTCGCGCTTCCGGCATCGATGCGCAAAGTTTTCCCGGCAACCTGTTGCGCGAGCCATGGACGATACGGAACACGGCCGGCCAGCCTTTCCGGGTGTTTACAGCTTTCTGGAAAGCCTGTCAGACAGGTCAGCCGGCGCCAGAGCCGCTGCCGGCGCCAAAGTCTGCCCGGGCTCCCCTGCAATGGCCTGCATCGGCGGCTCTTCGCGATCTTGGGCTTGAGCCGCAGATCGACTGGGCCGCCGGGCTGCGCGAAAGCTGGAGGCCGGGAGAGACCGCTGCGATCGAACGGTTGGATCGATTTCTGGAAAGCGGCCTGAGGTCATATGGCAATGCACGCGATATCCCGGCCGAAACAGGAACGTCCTGGCTATCTGCTCATCTTCATTTCGGCGAAATCAGCCCGCGGCAGGTATGGCATAAGGTCGCAAGGAGCGCATCGGAAACGGAGGCAGCCCCTTATCTGCGCCAGTTGATCTGGCGTGAATTCGCTTTTCACACGCTGTTTCACTTTCCGGCAACTCCGAGCGAGCCCTTCAACGCCAGGTTTGCCCGGTTCCCCTGGCAATACAACCGTGCGACCTTTCGCGCATGGTCGAAAGGCCTCACCGGCTACCCCATGGTGGATGCGGGGATGCGCCAGCTCTGGCATACGGGCTGGATGCACAACAGGGTGCGCATGATTGTCGCCTCTTTCCTCGTTAAACATCTGCTGATTCCCTGGCAGCACGGGGCTCGATGGTTCTGGGACACTCTGGTCGACGCGGATCTTGCCAACAACACTTTCGGATGGCAGTGGGCGGCCGGGTGCGGCGCAGATCCCGCTCCTTACTTCCGCATCTTCAATCCCGTCTTGCAGGGAGAGAAATTCGACGCCCGGGGCAATTACATCCGGAGGTGGATTCCGGAGCTCGGCCGCCTTCCGGACCGCTGGATTCATTGTCCATGGCAGGCTCCAAAGCAGATTCTCAAAGCAGCCGGGATCGTGCTGGGCAGTACCTACCCTGCGCCCATTGTCGATCATCGGCTCGCGCGCGAACGCGCCCTCGATGCGTTTACGAGCACCTGCAGATAAGCTTTTTCGAATGTTGCTTCTGTGACGTCGCAAGCCGTTGAGCGATCTTGCGGAACGGATTCCGGATCGGATACAGCTTTCCGGACGAGCGCCGCCGCACAGGAAGAGATTAGGCCTCTGTCGCGAGCGCGCAATCCTGCCCCGTTTCCGAAACTGCATGGCGTTTCCCGGCGGC
>DATGLJ010000207.1:0-2233 GCA_035294185.1 Occallatibacter sp.
GCAGGAGAACAGCCAAATTGTCGGCCGGCAGCGACAACTGCGACCGGAAGCCGTACCTGGCGTCCGCGTATGGCAGGCTGTAGCTGAGCTGGAACATCGTGTCTTTGTCGCCGTTGTCGGGCTGGATGGGGAAGTTGAACGAGTAGTGCCCCTTCGGCCCATCGGGTTCGAGCTTCACGCTGGTCGGCAGTCCGCCGGGCCGCTGCGCGCCCACTTCGGTTACTACCGCATCGGGCGGCAGCACGATCGAAAACGACTTCGGGCTCCACTGCGTAATTGGCGGCGAACTGGTGTTGTGCACAAAGTAGCGCTCGTCCACCTTCAACTGCCCGTTGTCGCTCTCGGCTTCAATTACATCCGCCTCGATATGCACGCCGTTCACCCTGGCGGCGACGTCGTAGACCGGAATATCGCCCGGGCCGCCGCCCTGGGGCGCGGCGATAAAGTACCCGGCGCCCTGGTGGGTAACGCGGATCAGGTACGGGCCGTTACCCGGCACGTCGAGCGTGTAGCGGCCGCGCGCATCCGTGGTGGCATGAGCCATCTCAGCCATGCCGGCCTGCACATCGAGCAGCACGACCGGATCGCCGGCCGCCGGCCTGTTCGTCGTCTTATCGGTAACAGTGCCGGAGACTTCGGCCGCGCGCGCCAGCGCGCACGTAACCGGCAGCAAAAAAGCGAAGATCCCTACAACAATTCGTCTCGACTTCATCTCGTTCGTTGCTTTCCTGTTTCCTGATCCCTGCCTTCACGCCTGCTGCAGGTGCTCAATCTCGGCCAGTAACTGGGCCGTCTCTGCTTCGAGCTGCGCGCGCTGTGCCCGGAAATCTTCTTCCGGATATTTCCCGGCGCGGTATTCGAAGTTCAGATCGCGCAGGTTTTCGTAGAGCTGTTCCTTGCGCTCCAGCAGAAAATCGAGCCGCGTCTTCTCCCTCTGGCTGGCAAAGGTATTTTCCGGCCAGAAGGTGTAGAGAAACAGCACGAAGAGCAGAAGAAATCCGGCGATCAATCCTTCGGTTTCGGTCATCGCTCACAGCCCTCCCTATAACCCGGTCTCGCGGCGAATCTTTTCGCGCTGCAGGCGTTCTTCGTCGGCAAGCGCCGCATCGTCGATTGCCGACGGCAGCGGCCTGAATCCGCGCAGACCGCCCCAGCGCCGGATCAGCAGAATCGTGCCCATCAGCGCAGCCAGAAAAACAGCAAACGGCGCAATCCACGCCACCAGGTCGAAGCCGCGCGCGGGCGGCGCAGCCAGCACCGTAGCGCCGTACTTGTCCACAAACTGATCGAAGATCTGCTGGTCGCTCATCCCGGCGCCGATGTCGTTCCTCAGCATCGCCAGTTCTTCGGTCGACTCCGTGCAGCCCACGTGGTTGCACTCTCCCAGCAGCTGTGCGCAGCCGCAGGTGCACATCATGCGGTGATCCAGGTTCTGCAGCCGCGAGCCTGCGTCGCTGGCGCCCATGGAAAAACATACAGCCACAGCCAGCAGCAGCGCCTGACTTGTCCTGATCCAGAAAGCTATGCGCGCCGGGCGAGCGCGCAGGGGAAGTACGGCGCCCATCAGTCGCCCCCCTTGAGAACCGCCTCGGCAGTGACAGCCCGCGGCGCAGCCGGAATGCGCAGTGCGGCCGTCGCCGGGCTCAGGCTGGGCGCGAGCGCCACAAAGGTTCCGATAACCATGATGATCAGCCCGAACCAGATCCAGCCCACCAGCGGATTCAAAAACGCTTTGATGATCGGCTGTCCGGTGTCCGGGTTTTGCCCTTCATACACCACGTACAGGTCCCACTCCGGCGTGGAGTGGATGGTCACCATGGTCTGCGGCTGACCGCTTGCCAGGTACACGCGCTTCTCCGGGCTCATCTGGAACGCGAATTTCCCATCCTTATACACGTCGAGCAGCGCGTAATCGGAGTCGTAATTCAGGTTCGAGTCCTGCGTGGCGCCCACCTGCTCGAGCGTGTACGGCCCAATGGACATCTTGTCGTGCAGTCCCAGCTCGCTCTCGATGTTCCTGTTAAAAGCCGAGCCGGCCAGGCCAATCACCACCACCACCACGCCGACGTGCACCAGGTATCCGCCGTAGCGCCGCGTGTTGCGCCGCGTGAGCAGCCAGAGGGACGCGAACAGGTTGCGATGCGTCTGCTTTGCAATCACGTTCGCACCGCGCAGAAACTCCGACACAATTGCCGTAAGCACCGCTGCCGAGAGCGCGAAAGCAACCAGCGCG
>DATGLJ010000208.1:0-4168 GCA_035294185.1 Occallatibacter sp.
AGCACTCTGCTCAAGGTCGGCCATCATGGCAGCATCACGTCGACGCGGCCGGAGTTTCTGGAGCGCGTCGCTCCGCAGTGGGCAGTCATCTCCTGCGGTCTGCACAATCGGTATGGGCATCCGCGAGGCGAGGTGCTGGACGAACTTCAGGCCGCGCGCGTGCGCACCTTCCGCACCGATCTGAACGGCGCCTCGTGCTTTGTCCTGGATGGCAGGAGCGTTGCGCCGGATGAATGCGGTGGGCGCTGATCGGCCAATATGGGACGACTCAGTTTGCCGCCGCCTGAATTGCCAGCAGCTTTTCAAGCAGCGGCCTGACCAGCTTCAGATCGAGCGCATTGGCTCCGTCGGATTTGGCCTTCGGCGGGTCGTCGTGCACTTCGAGGAAAATGCCGTCTACGCCCGCCGCAACCGCGGCGCGCGCCAGCAGCGGAATGAATTCCGGCTGGCCGCTGCTCACGCCCTCGGCTGCTGAAGGCTGCTGCACGGAGTGGGTGCCGTCAAAAACGACCGGCGCAAACTTGCGCATGCAGGGCAGGGAACGGAAGTCGACGACCAGGTTGTTGTAGCCGAAGCTTGCGCCCCGCTCGGTGAGGAAGACGCGCTCGTTGCCTGTGGAGCGCACCTTTTCGACGGGGTACTGCATGTCCCACGGCGCAACGAACTGGCCCTTCTTGATGTTCACGGCGCGGCCAGTCTTGCCGGCTGCGATCAGCAGGTCGGTCTGGCGGCACAGAAATGCGGGAATCTGCAGTATGTCGACGGCGCCGGCGGCAACCTCGCAGTGTGCGGGCTCATGCACGTCGGTGAGGACCGGCAATCCGGTTTCGCGCGCGATCTTGCCCAGGATGCGCGCGCCTTCGGCCAGTCCCGGCCCGCGAAAGCTCTTCACGCTGGTGCGGTTCGCCTTGTCGTAGCTGGCCTTGAAGATGTAGGGAATGCCCAGGTCGGCGGTAATGCGCTGGAGGGCCTCGGCCATCTTGTGCGCGTGGTACTCACTTTCGATGACGCAGGGTCCGGCGATGACAAACAACCGGCCGGCACCCACCTGCACTGGCCCGATTTCAAAGGAAGTGCTCACGAGGGCGATTGTATCGCGGTCTCCCGCTCCGGCCGTAAAAGCAAAGATGCGGCAGGAGCGAGCGGCACGGTTGCCGCAGGCAACCTATCCTGCGTACCTGCGCGACCACTCCCAGAGCGCGCGGTCGAGGGTGCGCAGCGGCGTGGGCGCGGGCAGTTCGCTCTGCGGCGTTACCACGTTGCTCTCGGCCAGCCGCTTACAGAAGGCCACATACTCCTCGTAAAAACGCACATCCCGCCGCGCGTAGCCCAGCGCTTCGAGCGCACGAAAATCGAGCACGGTATACCGCTCGGGGAAAATCGCTGTCAGAATCGCCGACGCTACGGGAATATCGACGCCGTGCAGTTCGAGCAGCGCCTTCATAGCTGCTTCTGTCGAACTCTCCGGGGATGCGGCCACGGCCAGCGCGCGCGCGATCTCTTCATTGCTGTTGCGGATCAGGTAGTGAACGCTCCGCTCTGACTTCCAGCGCACAATGGCTTCGAGATTTGCCAGCGTATGCTCGCCGCCGCGAATTGCTTCTCCGGCCTCGAAGGCCGCTTTTTCCAGCTCGCGGTCCCTCTCGCCCGATGCTTTCCAGTACTCCTCGGCCAGCTGCTGAAGGTCGCCTTCTTCCGGCTGCAGCTGAAAATATGCCACCATCTTTCATCCTTCCTTTCGAACAAAACAGAGACACGATATGTCCCTGAAGAAATCCTTGTCAACACCCGAAAGTATCGGCCGCCTGCGCCTTCGGGCGGTCCTGCCGGCTTGATGAGGATTGCCATTGCCGCCGCCAAAACGCGCCGCGCCGCCAGATCCGCCAGGCCGTCCGGCGCTCCGGAGAGGCGCTTTCTCGCCCTCTGCGGCCATGCTCAGAGTAACCGCTCGCGGCTGGTATATAAATTAAAGCAGTATAAAGGTTTAAATAAGATTTGCCGCCTTGCCGCAGCCCTGCCCGAACCGGTAAAATAGACCCATAGCCTGCGGACCCGGCCCAGCCTTTTCCGGAGCATCTTGCCGCCCTTCTGCGGGCTTCCAAAAATATGGCAGACGAAAAAAATCCTCAGCTTCCACTCGATGGCGGTACGCCCCCCGGCTCCAACCTCGTTCCGATCAATATCGAGGAGGAGATGCGCCGCTCGTATCTCGACTACTCGATGAGTGTCATCATCGGGCGCGCGCTGCCCGACGCGCGCGATGGACTCAAGCCGGTCCACCGGCGCGTGCTCTACACGATGAGCGAAATGGGGCTGGAGCACAACAAGAAGTACACCAAATGCGCCAAGGTAGTCGGGCAGGCGATGGGCGTCTACCACCCCCACGGCGACTCGGCAATCTATGACACGCTGGTGCGCATGGCGCAGCCCTTCACGCTGCGCTATCCGCTCGTGGACGGCCAGGGTAATTTTGGTTCGGTGGATGGCGATCCTCCGGCCGCCATGCGCTACACCGAGTGCCGCATGGAGCGGCTGGCCGGCGAGCTGCTCGCCGATATTGAGATGGAGACGGTCGATTTCGTCCCCAACTATGACGACTCGACGCTCGAACCTTCGGTTTTGCCTGCGCGTTTTCCGAATCTCATCGTCAATGGCTCCAGCGGCATCGCCGTGGGCATGGCGACGAACATTCCGCCTCACAACCTGACTGAGGTGATCAATGCGGCCATCGAACTGGTGAACAATCCCAATGCCGGGCTGGCCGCTGTCCTTAAGCATGTGCAGGGGCCGGATTTCCCGACGGGCGGATATCTCTATGGCAAGGGCGGCATTGCGCAGGCTTATAAAACCGGCCGCGGCCGGTTTGTGATGCGCGCCAAAGTGGCGACGGAGAATCTGACCAAGGATCGCCAGGCCATCGTCGTCACCGAGATTCCGTATCAGGTCAATAAGTCGAAGCTCATCGAGCGCATCGCCGAGCTTACCAACGAGAAGATCATCGACGACATCAGCGACGTGCGCGACGAGAGCGATCGCGACGGCATGCGCATCGTTATCGAACTCAAGCGCGGCGCCCAGCCGGAGATCATTCTGAATCAGCTCTACAAGCACACGCAGATGCAGGAGAGCTTCTCGATGATCTTTCTTGCTGTCCTCAACGGACAGCCGCGGGAACTGGGGCTCGACGGCGCGATTCGCGCCTTTATCGACCACCGCATCGACGTGGTGCAGCGCCGCACCGTGTATCTGCTGCGCAAGGCGCGGGAGCGCGAGCACATCCTGGAAGGTCTCAAGATCGCGCTCGACAACCTTGATCAGGTCATCAGGATTATTCGCGGATCGGGCTCGCGAGCCGAGGCCCGCGAAAATCTGTATGCGTGGGGTAAAGGCAAGGATATTGTCATCAGGCTCGATCGCGAGCCGATGCGCAACGAGGAGCGCGGCCTGACGCTGCGCCAGATTGACGCCATCCTCGAACTGCAGCTTTATCGCCTGACGCAGCTCTCTATCGACGAGTTGCTCAGAGAACTGGCTGAAATCCGCCTCAGGATCGCGGAGTACGAGGAGATTCTGGCGAGCGACGCGAAGCTGCGCGCCGTGATCGTGAAGGAGCTCGAGGAGGTGCGCGACAAGTATGGCGACGCCCGCCGCACGCAGATCGTCGACGAGAGCGCCGAGATTCAGCTCGAAGACCTCATCGTCGACGAGCAGGTGGCCGTGACCGTCAGCCATCAGGGCTACCTGAAGCGCACGCCGATCAGCACCTATCGCCAGCAGCGCCGCGGGGGCACCGGGCGGACAGGCATGAAGACGCGCGAGGAGGATTTTGTCTCGCAGCTGATTATCGATTCCACACATGCCTATTTGCTTTGCTTCACCAACACAGGGCGCGTGTACTGGCTCAAGGTCTACGAGATTCCTGATGTTGGCGCCGCCGGCAAGGGCAAGTCCATCCAGAGCCTGCTCGACCTGCAGCCGGGCGAAAACGTCCGCACCATCATGCCCGTGCGCGATCTCGAGGAGGAGGGAAAGTATATCTTTTTCGCCACGCGCAACGGCACGGTGAAGAAGACGCCGCTCAGGGACTTTTCCAATGTGATGGCGCGCGGGATCATCGCTATCGGCATCGAGAAGGATGACGAACTGGTCGCCGCGCGCATTACCGACG
>DATGLJ010000209.1:0-3984 GCA_035294185.1 Occallatibacter sp.
GGAGCCCGGCAGGGGACTGCTCACCGGCAGCATCGCGATCGACGGCTTTACCCTGAGCGGCGGCGGCCTGAGCCAGCCCCTGCGCGCGGCCAGGTTCGTGCTGGAACCGGCGGAGCTGAATGCCGCGCCAATCAACCCTGCGCAGAACGCGGAGGACCCGAATGCAGGGGGCGCGCCGGCCCAGATTCTGGCCGGAACGGCGGCAATCCCCGCCGGCGGAGCCGCGCCGCTGGCAATTACCGCTCGCCTGGCGCTCTTTGGCTATCAGGCGATGGTGCGCGGGCAGGCATCGATCGAGCGCGCGCGGGAAATTGCAGGGCTGAGCGGCCTGACAGGGCGCAATGCTCTGGACGGCCTTGCCGGCGAGCCGATCTCGGTAAACCTGACAGCGGAGGGGCCATGGCTGCCGGTTGAATCGCCGGTCGAATCGCCCGCTGCCGCTCCATTGCAGCCCTCCGCAGCAGCCGGAGGCAAAGCCACAGGATCGGCCCAAACCGACCGCGCGCGCTCGGACTTCGATCGCGGTATGCAGCCCGCAACCGATACTCTCACGGGTACGGTCACAGTCCGCAACGCCAACTGGCGCGCCGATTATCTGGCCAACCACGTTCAGATTGCGCAAGCCACGCTGCGCCTGGGCGGAGCCGCAGCCGAATGGAACCCGATCGTCTTCAGCTACGGGCCGGTGCAGGGAACGGCCAGCCTCACGCTGCCTGCCAACTGCGCGACAGCTGAATCTTTCGCGCCACAGGCCACGCCGGCGTGCGAGCCGGAGTTCGATGTGCAGTTCGCTTCGCTCGATCTGGGGGCGCTGCAGAGCGCGTTTCTGGGCGTCCGGCGTCCGGGCACCATGCTCTCCGAACTCATCGACCGGCTGAGCTCATCGTCAGCGCCTCCCTGGCCGGCGGTGCACGGGACAATCAAGGCCGATTCGGCGGCTCTCGGCCCGCTGATGTTGACCCGCGGATCCGCCGACGTGGAAATCGCAGGCAACAGCGCGAAGCTGACCGGCGTCGATGCAGCCCTGCTCGGAGGCCGCTTTCACGGGGACTGCACGGTGCATTGGGCCAGCGGCGAGCGGAAACAGCCGGCGTACAGCGTTGAAGGCCGCATGGAGAGCCTCAACTCGTCCGAGGCAGGCCGGCTTCTCGGCATGCGCTGGACCGGCGGACCCATCGACCTCAATGGAACGGTCGATCTCTCCGGCTTCGCGCCGGCGGATCTGGCCGCCTCCGCCAAAGGCAATCTGCATTTCGACTGGCGCCACGGCTCCGTTGCAAGGAACGGCGCTGCCGCCGGCGCGATCCCGCCAGCGCTGACGCACTTCGACGAATGGAGCGGCGAGGCCAGCATCGCCGGCGGAACAATCGCAATCGGGGAGAACCGGGTGATTGCAGGCCGGCTCAGCCGGCCCGTTCATGCGACGCTGCAGTTCGCCGGTCCGCCGAGAGTGCAGTTCGGCGAAGCCGACCGGCCGCAGGTCCGTTGACGGCGCGGTTTTAAAATCCGAATATGGGCTCTTCGATTGCCGCTTCTCCGGTTCGGATTCATTGTCAGGGCATTCTGTTCGACATGGATGGGATTCTGATCTCGTCGATCGGTTCGGTCGAACGGAGCTGGACCCGGTGGTCGGAGATGCGCGGCATCGACCCCGAGCACGCGCTCCGCATCGCCCACGGCCGCCGCGCCATCGAAACGCTCGCCACGCTGCGTCCCGATCTGGACGCCGAGGCGGAGCTGAAGATCATCGAAGACATCGAGGTTGCCGACAATGAGGGCCTGGCAGTGCTTCCCGGCGTTGCAGAGCTGCTGCGCGCGCTGCCGCGCGACCGCTGGACGATCGTCACCAGCGCAACTGAGCGGCTGGCGCGCGTGCGGCTGGCGGCCGGCGGCATTCCGGCGCCCGAGCGGCTGGTCAGCGCCAATCAGGTCACCCGCGGCAAGCCCCACCCGGAGCCATTCCGGGCCGGCGCGGCGCTGCTCGGCTTTCCGCCTGAAGAGTGCGTGGTCTTCGAGGACTCAGCCTCAGGCGCTCAGGCCGGCCGCGCCGCCGGCTGCACCGTGATTGCAACAACCTTCTCGCACCCTGCCGAGAGCCTCGACGCCGCACACTACCTGGTGCGGGATGTAACCGGCATCAACGTGGAAACAGCTCGCGAGGGCCTGGTGCTGCGCTTCACGCCGCTGCAATAGACAAGCCGGCAGTTCTACCCTATTCATCTGCCTGAATCTGCCGCCCGTGCAGCTCCTGGGTCGGCCGCGTATTCATCCTGAACAGGCTGGCAAAGGCATTGAGCTGCCCGCGGCTTATGCTGATCGGCTGTTCCATCACAAACCAGCGCACGCCCTCGGTGCACGGAGGCGTCAGCTCCGAACCCACATACGTCCAGTAGCCGCGGTCGCCGGGCAGCAGGCCGCCGGGATTGATCATATCGGCAATCTTCTCGCTCTGTCCGGCGGCTGTGGGCAGATGTTCCCACAGCGCAGCCAGAACCGCGTTCGGAAAACCGCGGTCCTCGCTCAGCAGAACGGCAATATTGGCGGCCTTGCCGTCCTCGCTCCGGTGCATCAGATCGACCTCCATATCGAAGAGCTTCTTGCCGACCGCATGCTCGCTCGGATGGTGAAATTCGAAGCTGCTCAGGTTGTAACGGATGCCGCCGGCTACGATGTAGCTGCCCGGATCGACCCGCGCTTCAATCGTGTTGCCGCTGTTGATCAATGTCATCGATTCGCCGATGTAGTGAAACTCGATGGGGCGAAGCGAAGGGTCGAGGCGCGCCTTGCGTATCTCGACCGGCGACTGCTCGCGGCCCTTGTTGCAGGCCGCGTAGGACCGGTCCAGCTTGTACCACACCAGCGGACCGGTCCGGCCCTGATAGGACCAGGGAGCGCTTCCGGGAACAGTATTCTGGGCGGCGGAAAGAGCACAAATCGCCAAAAGAAGTGCAAAGAGCGAAGAGATACGCATCAGGATCTCCGCATTTCTGGTTTCGAATATCCGCTGAGAATTTTACGGCATCGGGCCGCAGCGCCGCCGCTTGCTCTGGCTAAAAGAAAGAGGGCAGTTGCCGGAGCAACTGCCCTTCTATCAGGCGCGCTTGATTCGTTATTGATTCGCGCTTACCTGGCCGCCAGGGTCAGGCCGGCCTGCTCGGCCAGCCGGGCGGCCTTATCGGTGGCCTCCCAGCTGAACTCCGGCTCGGTGCGGCCGAAATGGCCGTAGGCTGCCGTCTGCCGATAAATCGGCCGACGCAGGTTGAGACTCTCGATAATGCCCTTGGGGGTGAGAGCGAAGTTCTTGCGCACCAGGCTGGTCAGGGCGGCTTCGCCGATCCTGCCCGTGCCAAAGGTCTCAACCAGCACGCTCACCGGCTCGGCTACGCCGATCGCGTAGGCCAGCTCAACCTCGGCCTTGTCGGCCAGGCCCGCGGCCACAATGTTTTTGGCAATATAGCGAGCCATGTAGGCCGCAGAACGATCCACCTTTGTGGGGTCCTTGCCCGAAAACGCGCCGCCGCCATGACGGCCCATGCCGCCGTAGGTGTCCACGATGATCTTGCGTCCGGTCAGGCCCGTATCGCCCATGGGCCCGCCGATCACAAAGCGCCCGGTGGGATTGATGTGGTACTTGGTGTGCTCGTCGAGCCACTTGGCGGGCAGCACGGCCTGGATGACATGCTTGAGAATGTCGGCGTGCAGCTCGTCGTTTGAAACCGACTCCGAGTGCTGGCTCGATATCACCACGGCGTCGATGCGCGCCGGCTTGCCGTTCTCGTCGTACTCCACCGTCACCTGGCTCTTGCCGTCGGGGCGCAGGTAAGGCAGCTTGCCATTCTTGCGAACGAGCGTGAGCTGGCGCGTAAGCTTGTGCGCCAGCGAGATGGGAGCAGGCATCAGCTCCGGAGTCTCATTCGACGCATAACCGAACATCATGCCCTGGTCGCCGGCGCCGCCGGTATCCACGCCCTGAGCGATGTCGCC
>DATGLJ010000210.1:0-4916 GCA_035294185.1 Occallatibacter sp.
CGCAGCGGACCACGGTAACCGGCGACACAGCCGATGTGCGCGCCTACGCGGCCACTACTGCAAGCGGCGGAGTGGCGCTGATGCTCTTCAACCTGAACAAGACTACGCCGGAAACGGTGAGCATATCGCTGTCCGGAAGCAGCCTGACCGCCAGCAGCGACGTGACCGTGACCACATACGACAAGGCGATCTACGACCAGACGGATCCCACCTGTGCGACGGACCCGGGCTGCAGTTACAACTCCCAGCTCACATATCCTGCATGGGCGCCGCCCACAACAACCGATCTGGGGCCGCAGTCCAGCCTGCCGCTGAGCATCGCGCTGCCGCCCTGGAGCATGAACGTAGTTATCGTAAAGCCGTAAACGGCGCGGAGAACAATCCCTGCCACTCAGGCCCCGGGCTCGATCCCGGGGCTTGTTTGTATCGATACAGGCACAGCGCAGAGACGAGCCGGAACGATCTCGAACCGGCGTCAGCCGCGGAAAGTATGGTGCGGAAGGCGGGACTTGAACCCGCAAGCCTTTTGGGCGCCAGCTCCTAAGGCTGGTGTGTTTGCCATTTCACCACTTCCGCACTGTGGGCCAGGCCGCGCCGCCGATGTTGGCGAAACCGGTTTGTCATGCCAAGTCTATCGCAAAACCGGCCCGGCATGTCCTCGCGTGGTACCCTATCGCCATCGCCTGATGCTCGGGAGAATTGCATGCCCTGGCAACTGCCTCGTCGGGATTTTCTGCGCATGGCCGCGGCAGCCTCGCTGGCGTGCTCGCGCGGCGTTCTCTGCGCGGTCGAGACACGCTCGGACGCTTTCCGCATGGTGGCCGATGTCGACTATCACCGCATCGTAACCGCCGCGCAGAGCTACCTGGCCGATCCGCCGGTCACCATCACTGCTTTTCCCGCGCCGCACAGCCCCGGCGGCCTCCACGACTTCTACTCGCAGGCCGACTACTTCTGGCCCGATCCGAAGAACCCTGACGGCCCCTACATCAATCGCGACGGGATAAGCAATCCGGCCAATTTCGACGCGCACCGCCGCGTCATGATTGCCCTTTCCATCCGCATGCCGGCGCTTACGGCCGCCTGGCTGCTCACCGGCAATGAACGGTTCGCCCGCCGCGCCTGCGATCATCTGCGCGCCTGGTTCGTCGCGCCCGCCACGCGCATGAACCCCAACCTGATGTATGCGCAGGCCATTCACGGCGTCAACACAGGCCGCTCGATCGGCATCATCGACACGCTGCATCTGGTCGAGGTAGCGCGGGCGGCAGGCTTTCTCGGTCCCGGTCAGCTCGGCGCACACGATCACGCCGCAGTGCGCGAATGGTTTTCGAGCTACCTCGACTGGCTCACGACCAGCGATCGCGGGCATCAGGAAAGGGACACGAAGAACAACCACGCCACCTGCTGGGCGCTGCAGGCAGCGGAGTTCGCGCGCCTCACCGGCAACAATTCCGTGCGCGAGGACGTCTATCGCCGCTACCGCGAAATTCTGCTGCCGGATCAGATGGCGCCCGACGGCTCATTCCCGCGAGAGCTCGCCCGCACCAAGCCCTACAGCTATTCCATCTTCAACTTCGACGTGATGACCACCCTCTGCCAGTCGCTCAAGGGACTCGCGCCCGATCCGCTCACCTTTACATTGCCCGACGGGCGCGGCATCTGCCGCGGGGCGGCTTTCATCTATCCCTATCTCAAAAACAAATCCGCCTGGAAATGGGCAAAGGACATCGAGCACTTCGATGCGCTTCCCGTGCGCTCGCCGGGCCTGCTTTTTGCCGGCCTTGCTTGCCGCGAGCCCGACTATATCGCGCTCTGGAAAACCCTCGACCCAGACCCTGCCGACAAGGAGATTCTTCGCAACTATCCCATCCGCCAGCCGCTGCTGTGGGTGTAACCGGCGTCCTTCACCACCAGTAAACCGCCAGGATCGAGGGAGCGCCCGTCTCGCCTTTGATGACGTTCACCTTGAGCACAACCTCGATATTGCGGTTGCCAAAGCCGCCGCCCATGCGCTGCCGCAGCAATTCCAGATAGTGCGGGCTGGTGGCAAACTGCGCCGCAGCCTCGGTGCCGTTGCGGCCAATGCCCGCCAGAGCCACCACCCAGCCATCGATGCGCGGGTCACGAAACCGCGCCACCAGCGCGTAATCATCGGCGCTCGAATAGGGCAGCGACTGGTCGCGCTGCCAGCCCGTCTGCCGATGGCTCGCATCCACGATGCGCGCCTGCGGATCGGCCAGAAAATGGAATCGAAGCGGCTCAAGCAGGCGCATCGTCCACTGGTTGTTGTACGCGCCGAGCAGCGTCACCGAATGTTCGCGCAGATCGTTCAGCGAGGTCGAAGGCGCGCTCAACAGTTGCGTGGCGACGCCGGCCCGCTCCATGATGCTGTTGATGTCGGTGATCGCCGAGGTTGTCTGCATCGAAAAGAATGGGTAATCGGTATTGCCGCCAGCCGTAACCACGCCGGAGTAATTGTCCTGCGCAAATACCACGCTGCCGGCGCAGATCACCGCGGTATTATGCTGATCGCGCAACAGCGGCGCCCAGAAGTCGCCGACAATGTTCGTCGCCTGAACAGGCCGCATCAGCCACCAGAGCGCTCCGGCCATCGCCGACAGCGCCAGCGCGGCAATCGTCACCATCATCCCGCTGCGAACCCGCCGCACCGAAGCGGTTACAGGCATTGTCTCCGGCCGCAAAGAGGTCCCCGGCTCGAGAACCCGCAGCCTGGGCGGCGGCTCCGGAGCGCCCTGACGCGCCGCGCCGCCTTTCGCCATCTCCGCCCCGGTTTGCGTCTCTGCTTCACGCAAAAACTCCGGCTGGTAAGAGCCGGAGGGCAACGAAATCTGTATGCCGCTGCTGCTCTCGTGCTCCGAATAATAGAGCAACAGCCGTTTGCGCACCTCGCCGGCCGTATACCGAACCACGGTATCGGCGTTTGTATCGTAGGTTGGCGGCCGGTGGAAGACTTCAACGCCCAGCGTCCGCTCTTTCAACAGCTCCGTCCGGCCCGCCAGCGTGTTCTCAACGATATAGGAAAGCAGCGCCGGATAGCGTTTGCTGTTGGCAAAGTGCGGGCTGGCCAGAATCTGACCCAGCTCACGCATTACCGCTTCCCGGTCCTCATGTGTCTGTGGCTGCCAGGCTTCTCGCGCTGCGTGAATACGATTCATGGCGAAGGATGCATGATACCCCCGCAATCATGCCCCTTGCAAGACCGTTTGACACCGGCCTACCACACAGATTCTTCACGAGATCGGCGCCCGGCGCGAGTCAAACCGTGAGTCACTTGCAGCCCCTGCGCCTATCGCCTACAACTCCCCTGTCGGCTCCGGTCTTGCGCGGTGGAAGAACCCGAAAACCGCATCCAGGAGATCGAATCGGCGAGATCGAATCGGCACCTGGCTGCCTGCGTCCGCCGGGCATAACCTTGTCTGGGAGATTTTCTTGTCCGCCAGGTCCGGATTCAATCCCTCGCGCCGCGGTTTTGTGCAAACGGCAGGCATCTCCGCGGCAGGCGCACTGCTGGCCGGATCGATCCGCCCCGCCGCCCTGGCGCAGAGTTCCACTGCCGGACGCCTGGACAACCGGGCAGAAAATTTTACGCGTATCGACGAGGGCTGGGAGTTTCACCTCGGCCCCATCGCCGATCCGGCCAACGCCTGGGCCTCCAACGCCGGCTGGTCTGCCATCGCGCTGCCGCACTGCTTCAACGCCATGGATGCATGCGACCCCGACCGGCCTTACTATCGCGGTCAGGCCTTCTACCGGGCCCGCATCCCGGTCCGCAACCCCCACCCCGGCGGAAGAACCATCCTGTACTTCCAGGGCGCCGGGCAAACCACCACGGTCTGGGCGGCCGGCAAGCTTATCGGCACGCACAAGGGCGGCTACGGCGAATTCGCCTTCGATGTCGCAGACGCAATCGCATCGCTTCCTTCTTCCGCGCGCGCAGCCGGTGTTCCGGTTGCAGTCTGCTGCGACAACTCCCCCGACCGGGACCGGATTCCCTCCGAACTGAGCGATTTCTGCCTTTACGGCGGGCTTTACCGCCACGTAAACCTGGTCTGCGTTCCCTCGATCGCGCTCGATATGGTGCATATCCGCCCCGCGCTGCGCAGCAATGGCCAGGCCGACATCCGGATCGTCGCGCGCCTCTACAACCCGCTCCGCACCGCTGCAGCCTGCCGGTTTACAGTCGAGATCCGCGATCCGGCGGGCCGCATCGTGCAACGCTTCTCGCGCTCGCTTGAGACCGGCTCCAACCAGCCGCCGGATTTCGTCCCCATCGCCGCCTTCACGCTCGACCATCCGCAGCTCTGGAGCCCGCGCACGCCAAATCTCTACCGCTGCCGCATCGCGCTGGCCACCCCTGCCGGAGAAATGGAAGTAGAAGAACGCTTCGGCATTCGCCATGTGGAGTTCGTCGCGGGCGGCCCGTTCAGGCTCAATGGCGAACGGCTGCTCCTGCGCGGAACCCAGCGCCATGCCGACCATGCCGGACTTGCCGCCGCCATGCCCGACGATCTGGTCCGCCAGGAGCTGTCCATGATCCGCGAGATGGGCGCGAACTTCCTGCGCCTGGCGCACTATCAGCAGGACCGGCTTGTGCTCCAGCTCTGCGATGAGCTTGGCATTCTCGTATGGGAAGAATTGCCCTGGTGCCGATCCGGCGCCGGCGGCCGGGCCTTCCGGCAGAACGCACACCAGACCCTGGCCAGTATGATCGAGCAGCACTATAACCACCCCTCGATCGTCTTCTGGGGGCTCGCCAACGAAATCGACTGGCCGGGCGAATACCCCTCGATCGACAAGCAGGCCATCCGCGGTTTGCTCACCGAGTTGCATGAACACGCCCACCGGCTCGATGACACGCGGCTTACAGCCATTCGCCGCTGCGATTTCGCCCG
>DATGLJ010000211.1:0-5976 GCA_035294185.1 Occallatibacter sp.
CTACGCGCTTGCCCGGCTGGTGCAGAAGCACTCGCGCCGCCTCGCCGTGCTGGAAACGATGGACAACGGCAAGCCCATCCGCGAGAGCCGCGATATCGACATTCCGCTGGTCGCGCGCCATTTTTATCACCACGCCGGCTGGGCGCAGCTTCTCGAATCCGAGTTCCCGCAGTATGCGGCATGCGGCGTGGCGGCGCAGGTCATTCCGTGGAACTTCCCGCTGCTGATGTTCGCCTGGAAGGTTGCCCCGGCGCTGGCGGCGGGCAATACGGTCGTCATTAAGCCGGCGATGCAGACGCCGCTGACCGCCTTTGCCATGGCCGAACTGGCCATCGAAGCGGGGCTGCCGCCGGGCGTGCTCAACATCATCCTGTGCGACGACAGGAGCGCGCAGGCGCTGGTGGAGCATCCGGATGTGGACAAGGTGGCCTTCACCGGATCGACGGAGGTGGGGCGCATCATTCGCAAGGCCACGGCGGGCTCGGCGAAAAAACTTTCGCTTGAGCTTGGCGGCAAATCGCCGTTCGTCGTCTTCGATGACGCCGATCTGGACTCCGCTGTCGAGGGACTGGTGGACGCAATCTGGTTCAACCAGGGCCAGGTCTGCTGCGCCGGTTCGCGGCTGCTGGTGCAGGAGCGCGTGGCCGAGACGCTATATGCGAAGATTCGTGCGCGCATGGAGACGCTGCGCATCGGGCCCCCGCTCGACAAGGCCGTCGATATTGGAGCGATTGTCTCGCCGGCGCAGCTTGAGACGATCCGCAGAAAAGTTGAGGCCGGCGTGGCTGAGGGCGCGCGCTGCTGGCAGCCTGCAAACGGATTGAAGGGGCTGCCGGAAAAGGGCTGCTTCTACCCGCCTACGCTGCTCACCGACGTTCACCCGGCGGCGACCGTGGTGCAGGAGGAGATCTTCGGGCCGGTGCTGGTGGCCATGACCTTCCGCACGCCGGCCGAGGCCGCCGAGCTGGCGAACAACACGACGTATGGTCTTGCCGCAAGCATCTGGAGCGAGAACATCAACGTGGCTCTCGACCTGGCCGCGCAGGTGAAGGCCGGCGTGGTGTGGATCAACTCGACCAACCAGTTCGACGCGGCCTGCGGATTTGGCGGCTATCGCGAATCCGGCTACGGACGCGAGGGAGGCCGCGAAGGCATGCTCGAGTACCTGACGCCGAAGTGGCTGCACTCGCTGCCGGCCGCGCCGAAAACGGCAGCAAGGATGTCGGATCCCGGCGCAGACGGAGCGATCGGGATCTCCGGCTCTCCCGCCCATACCGCAATCGACCGCACCGTGAAGCAGTACATCGGCGGCAGGCAGGCGCGGCCCGACTCGGGCTACTCGTTCCCGGTTTACTCGCGGGACGGCGAGCTGCTGGGCGATGCGCCGCTCGGCAACCGCAAGGATATCCGCAACGCCGTCGAGGCTGCGCGCAATGCGGCCGGCTGGGCGCACGCTGCGGCGCACAATCGCGCGCAGATTCTCTATTACCTGGCTGAGAATCTGGTCCAGCGCCGCGACGAGATCGCCGGACGGCTGAGCCGCGCTGTCGGCGTCGAGCAGGCGGCGGTCGAGGCCGATCTTGCCGTGCAGCGCATCTTCAGCTACGCCGCCTGGGCCGACAAGTACGAGGGCGTGGTGCACCATCCGGCGGGGCGCAACATCGCCATCGCCATGCCGGAGGCTGTGGGCGCAATCGGCATCCTCGCGCCGAGCCATGCGCCGCTGCTCGGGCTGCTCTCGCTGGTGCTTCCGGCCGTCGCCATGGGGAACACCGTGGTTGCGGTGCCGTCGGAAAGATATCCGCTCATCATTGGCGATCTCTACCAGCTCTTCGACACCAGCGACCTGCCCGCCGGGGTGGTCAACCTTGTCGCAGGCCGGCCCCTGGAGCTGGCCAGGACGCTCGCCGAGCACGACGGCATCGACGCCGTCTGGTGCTTCCGCAGCGACGAGGAGGCGGAGCTGGTGCGCTCTGCCTCGATCGGCAACCTGAAGCAGGTCTGGACCAACGACGGCCGCGAGTACGACTGGTTCAACCCCGCGCAGGCCGAGGGGCGCTGGTTCCTGCAGCACGCCACGCAGGTCAAGAACATCTGGGCGCCCTACGGCGAATAGCTCGCCGACCGGTCCGGTTGCGTACTCTGGTAACGGGCCGGCCGGGAAGACCGAAGCGACAGCCGGCGCAGGAAAATCCGGAGTGCAAATGAAGGCAAGTGCAATGGAGTACAGGCTGCGGGGCCCGATCCTCGTAATCGTTGTTGTGCTGGGCTTCTGGGCGCCGTGGATTCAGGCTCTCGACCTGGGCAAGCGCGTCTCGCTGCTCGAGTGGATGGCTCTTGAGCTGAGCCGCGCAGGCCTGCTGCGCTTCGCCTATGCCACGCCGGTTGTCATCCTGGCCGGCGCGCTCGCGGCTGCTGTTGGCATGGTGCTGCGCGTGTGGGGCGCGGCCTGCCCTGGCCCCGGCGCGGTGAGCGCCGGCGAACTTCGGGCCGATGGCCCCTACCGCTACGTGCGCAATCCGCTGTACCTGGGCACATGGTTCATGATCGCCGCCATCGCGTTCCTCATGCCGCCCAGCGGCGCGTTGTTTGCCGTGCCGGCCGCCACCATCTTCCTGCTGCGCCTCATTCTCGCCGAGGAAAGCTCTTTTGCCGTGCGGCTCGGCGCGCCCTACGAGCGCTATCTGCGCGCTGTGCCGCGGCTGTTTCCCCGGCTGCGGACTTCGCTGCCTCGCGCCGGCAGCCATCCGCGCTGGCCAGTCGCCGTGCTGTCGGAGCTGGGCTCGGTCAGCGTCTTCATCACGCTCGCCGTTCTCTCCTGGAGCTACGATCACGAGCTGATGATCAAGGGCATCATCGTAGGTTTCGGAGCGTCGCTCATCGCCCGCGCGCTCGTGGTGGAAAAGCCCGCAGCCGGCGCAACGGCGGCCTGAAACACAAACGGGAGAGCGCAAAGCTCTCCCGTTCATAACGCGGACTGTTGTCCGCAGATAAGCTACTTCTTCGGGGGCGCGATCACGTCCTTCGCCGCCTTGGCCACGCGGAACTTCACCACGGTCTTGGCCTTGATCTTGATGGCCTCGCCGGTCTGCGGGTTGCGGCCGATGCGCGCCTTGCGCTCGGCTTTCACCAGGCGGCCGATTCCGGGGATGACGAAGACGCCGTTTTTCTTCGTCTCCTTGATCGCCGTTTCGGCCAACAGGTCCAGAAACGCCGATGCCTGCTTATTGGTCAGTTCCAGCTTTTCCGCCATCTGGCGGGTCAGAGCGGTCTTGGTCAGTCCTGCTGCCATATGCTGTTCTCCTTATGCTTCGTACGGCAGCCCTTGCGGGCGCCGGGTTAAGGGGCTCGCCACCGCCTGCTCGCGCGAGCAAAGCTGCTCGATCCCCGATTCAGGTTTCTTGAAATCGAGCTCCGGATCGCAGCGACCCGGATGGCAACTCGGTCACCGCAAGGCAGAGGCATTGCGAATCCCCTGTATTCATGCGGCTTTTGAAGAACCCTGCGATGCTTACAATGCCGCTTTCGGGCAAGGAAAGTCAACCAAAAAAGCCTGTTTTTCCACAGTTTTCTTTGGTTTTTATACCAAAAGTACCGGTTTTTAGCGGTTTTTGCGGCTCCGGACGGCCCAAATGCCTCCGCAGCCGCCCGGAATGCGGGTTTGCGCGACGCCGCCAGCGCCGGCCTCCGGCGCTTCAGCGCAAGCCGAAGAGCACCTTTTTCCTGGGCGCCTGCGCGGCCGCGATGGGCGTATTCAGCGCGTCGACTACCGGCGCTGCGATGCGGAAGTAACGAATGATTGCGGCGGCGAAATCCTTCCTGAGCGCCACGGCTGCGGGCAGCGTTGCAGACAGTCCCCATTGCCGGCAGCGGATCAGGTCCATGCCCGGATGATCGGCCGGAAAGCCTTTGGGGGGGCGGGTGAGCGCGTTGCCCTCAAACTCGACAAACGTCCTGCGAATGGCTGGTCTCCGCAAAAGTCTGCGGAATTCTTCATGATGGTCGAGCAGCCAGCGGCGAATCCGGGCGAGCTGGTCTTTCTCCGGCATGTAAGCGCCGGCGGCGATCACGACTTCGCTGCCGCTGACGTGAAAGTAATAGCCCGCGCCGGAGGTTTTCTCCAGCCCCTGATGCGACCACCACGCGGCAACATGCGTCTTGTACGGCCGCTTGTCGGCAGAGAAGCGCGTGTCGCGATAGATGCGGAACAGGCACTTCTCGGGTGGGCGCACGAACTGTGGCGCAAAGCCGGTCATCGCATCCGTCACCCTGCGGATGATGGCCAGCATCGGCTCCTTCAGCTCCACCTCGAACTGCGCCTTGCGCGGCTGAAACCAATCGCGGTCATTGTGCCGCTTGAGATTGCGCAGAAAGGCGAGCGCCTCGGGACGAAAGTACGGGACAGCGGCGGCGGATTTCGCTGGACGCGGCATGACGTAGCCAGTCTACCGGATCACCTTCAGCGCTTCCCGGAACAGTCCGTCGAAATTGCCGGCGAGCGCTTCGTCTTTTGCGACCGCCTGCTCGACCGCCTTCTCTGCCGCCGGCCGCTGGTAGCCGAGATTGACGAGCGCGGAGAGCACATCGTCGACGGCCGCTCCGTGCGGGCCGGGGTGCGCGGGCGCGACGGCGAAGTCGTCCAGCTTGTCCTTGAGTTCGACGACCAGCCGCTCGGCCAGCTTTTTGCCTACGCCGGGAATGCGCACGAGCTGCGCGTGGTCCTGCCCGCGGATGGCCTGCACGACGCGCTCCGGGTTGAGGCCGCTGAGGATTTTGACGGCGAGCTTGGGCCCCACGGCGCTTACTGTGATCAGCCGCTCGAAGAGGCGCTTCTCTTCGCTGTCGAGAAAGCCGAAGAGCGCGATCTGGTCCTCGCTGACCTGCGTGTGAATGTGCAGCGCCGTTTCTGCGCCGACCGAGGGCAGCGCCGTGAAGGTGGGAACGGAAATAGTGACGTCGTAGCCGACGCCTGCGGCCTCGACGATGGCCTGGCCGGGTTGCTTGTGGATCAGCCTGCCGCGCAGATGAGCAATCATCTTCTTCCGATTCTACGCGGCGCAGGCGCGTCCGAGACAATCCCCATCCGCTTCGCGGTGCGCTCGAGCTTCTCCAGCGCCTCATCGAGATGGCTGCGAGTGTGTTCGCTTGTCACAATCATGCGGATGCGCGCCTTGCCCTCAGGCACTGTGGGGAACGCGATGCCGGTAGCCATTACGCCTTCGTCGAACAGCGCCCGCGAAAACTCCATTGCTTTGGCGCCATCGCCCACAATGAGCGGGGTGATCGGCGTCTCGGTGGCCGGCGTATTGACGCCGCCGATGTTGAAGCCCAGGCGCCTGAGCTCGCCCTGGAAGTAGCGGGTGTTCGACCAGAGGCGCTCGATGCGCTCCGGTTCGCTTTCCAGAATGTTGAACGCCTCAATGCACGAGGCTGCGACCGACGGCGGATGCGAGGTCGAGAACAGGAACGGGCGCGCGCGATGGCAGAGATAGTCAATTAAATCTTTGGAGCCGCAGACGTAGCCGCCCAGCGCGCCGATGGCCTTCGACAGCGTGCCCACCTGCACATCGACCTTGCCGTGCATCCTGAAATGGTCAACCGAGCCGCGGCCGTTGCGGCCCAGCACGCCCGAGGCGTGGGCGTCATCGACCATCATGATGGCGCCGTATTTTTCGGCCAGGCGCGCAAGCTTGTCCACCGGGCCAATGTCGCCGTCCATCGAGAAGACGCCGTCGGTGATGACCAGCTTGTGGCCCGGCGCATCGGCCAGCTCCTGCAGCAGCTGCTCGCAGTGGGCGACATCCCGGTGGCGGAAGACTTTGATCGCCGCCCGCGACAGGCGCGCGCCGTCGATGATGCTGGCATGGTTAAGCTCGTCGGAGAGAATGTAGTCTTCCTTGCCGAGGATGGCGCTGACGGTGCCGGCGTTGGCCGCAAAGCCGCTCTGGAACACGACGCATGCCTCGACATTCTTGA
>DATGLJ010000212.1:0-12352 GCA_035294185.1 Occallatibacter sp.
TCACTCTGAACCATCCTTTCCGCGTGGCCCGCGGGACGATTGGCAAGCCGCTGGCCGGCCGCGAGGTCAAGCTCGGCCCGGATGGCGAAGTGCTGGTGCGCGGGCCCATGATCTCGGGCGCCACGTGGTCGGGCGGCCAGATGCGCCCGCGCGGCGACGACTGGCTGGCCACAGGAGACCTGGCCGAACGCGAGCCCTCCGGCGAGCTGAAATTCGTCGGCCGCAAGAGCGAGGTCATCGTTACCGCCGCCGGCCTCAACCTGCATCCGGAAGATATTGAAGCGGCCATCGAAGAGCAGCCCGGCATCGCCGCCTGCGCCGTGGTCGCTATGGAGACTCCCGCAGGCCCCGAACCCTGCGCGGTGCTGGCCACGCGCGGCTCCGGCGACCACGCCGGCGAAGCCATCGACCGCGCCAATGCCCGCCTGGCCGATTTCCAGCGCATCCGCCGCTGGGTGCTCTATCCCGAGCCCGACCTGCCGCGCACCTCCACCGGCAAGGTAAAGCGGAAGGAGGTCGCCGCCTGGCTCAACCGCGTTCAGGCCGCCAGCGCCGGCAACGGAGCCGGCCAGGTAACGCCGGCAAATTTCGGGGCTCAATCCGACTGGCTGCTCGCCCTCATCGCCCAGATCTCAGGGGAAACGCCGCATGGCGTGGGCGACGAGCTGCGCCTCGACGAAGACCTGCACCTCGACAGCCTCGGACGGGTACAGCTTGCCGCGGCCATCGAACAGCGCCTGGGCATTGTCTCCGGCAGCGGCCTGCTCGAAGGCGTCCAGACGCTCGGGGACCTGCGCAGGCTGATCGGCGGCGAAGGCTGCGAAGCCGCCGCCGGGGCCGCGCTCGAAAACAGCGGAGAAACGGTCCAGCCCGCAGCCGCGCAATCTGAGAGCGAACCGGTCCCGCCGTCCTTCGCTGCTGCCTCGCAATCCGCCCTCGCCGACAGGCCGCAGCGCACGGTCACCCGGCCAGATCCCGCATCGCGGAACAAATTTCTCTACCCCACCTGGCCCTGGTGGAAGCCGATGCAGTGGATCCGGACCGCGTTCCTCGAAGTCATCGCGCGTCCGCTCACCTGGTTTCTGGCCGCGCCGCGCGTCATCTATTCGAATCCTGTGGCCCCGCATTCGCTCGACATCCGGGAGCCGATCCTTATCGTCGCAAACCACGTCACTGCCTACGACGGTCCGCTCATCCAGTACGCACTGCCCGGCCGCCTGCGCCGCCATATCGCCATCGCCATGCTGGGCGAGCTGCTCGAGGATTTCCGCCACGCCCGCAATCCCGGTCAGCCGCCCGGCCGCCGGAGCTTCTACCCCTTCGGCCCGGCGGCCTACTGGCTGGTCACGGCGCTGTTTAACGTCTTCCCGCTGCCGCAGCGCCGCGATTTCCAGGCGAGCTTTGCCCACGCCGGCCATGCGCTCGACCGCGGCTACAGCGTCATGATCTTCCCCGAAGGCACACGCTCGGCCGAGGGCAAGCTCGCGCCCTTCCGGCCCGGCATCGGCATCCTGGTCAGGCAGAGCCACGCCGCCGTGCTGCCCGTCGGCCTGTGCGGCATCGGCGAACTCAAAGTCAACCGTCGCTGGTTCCGCTCCGGCAAGGTTGAAGTCCGCGTCGGCCAGCCGATCAGCTTCCCCCCTCAGGCCACAGAAGCCGAGATTACCGAACGCCTGCACGCCGAAGTGGCCAGGCTGATGAACGCGGAATAAACCCGCCCGCCGCGGTTGCTTTTCGATATTCCGCGCCGGCAGCGCACCGGCAGCCGGAACCCACCACAGTGCTATCCTCAAACTTGAAGCGTCCCTCAGTTGTGCTCACTCCGTCCTCATTCTTAGCTTTCCGTCTTCGCGGTTCTGCGCGCCTCGCAGTGCCTGCGCTCTCTCTGGTCCTGCTTGCCGGCTGCGGCCGCATGCGCCACGAAAACGTGGAGAAGGTCTACGTCGCCACGCAGCGAACCTACCTGCGCGACCGCGTAGCCGCTGTCTATACCCGCACCGGCGAGGTAACCAACGGCGAGCCCCTGGTGGTCCTCGAACATGGCCGGCGCTTCCTGCGCGTGCGCACGCCCAGGAACGAAACCGGCTGGGTGGAAGAGCACATGGTCATCGACCAGAAGGTCTATGACGGATTTGAGCGGCTCGCCGCCGAGCACAAGGACGATCAGCCGTTTGCCACTGCGACGCTTTTTGACGATCTCTACATGCACCTCACGCCGGGCCGCGATACAGAACGCTTCTACCTGCTGCCTGGAAACACCAAAGTGCAACTGCTCGCGCGGGGTTCGGCGCCGAAGGCGGCGGCCAGACTTACCGAAACGTCCGGGACCGCCGGAAAAGAAAGCGGCAACAACAGCCTGCAGCCGGCGCCGCCGGCGATGGAAGACTGGTGGCTCGCCCGCGATCCTCAGGGCCGCACGGGCTGGGTGCTGGCCAGCCGCGCCGACATCGACGTGCCCCAGGATATCGAGCAGTACGGCGAGGGCCAGCGCTTTATAGGCGCGTGGAAGATCGCCACCGTTCATGACCCCGAATCGGATGCGCCCAACCACGATGTTCCCGAGTATCTGACGCTGATGGCGCCGCCCAGGTCCGGCCAGCCCTTCGACTTCGACCAGGTGCGCGTCTTCACCTGGAGCCGCATCCACCACCGCTACGAAACCGGCTTTCGCCTGCATCCCATTCAGGGCTTCCTGCCGGTGAAGATCTTCACCGCGCCCGCCCCGAAGGGATTTGCGCCGGCCGGTCAGCAGGGTTCTGTGCCGGCCTTCAGCTTCACGCTCGCCGGAACCGGCCAAATAATCACCGACCCCACCACCGGCGTGATGCGCCCCGCCGTGCCGCGCACCATTGAATACGAGATGCTTGACACGCAGGTCAGGCGCATCGGCGCAGACACCGCGCCCATCCCCATCCAACACGAGGAAACGAAGGGCAAAGCCGGGAAAAAGCCCGCGCCGCGCCTGCGGAAATAGGAAAACACCAGCCGATACCCCGTTTCCCGCGATTTTTCTCCTCTTTTTCCGGGCCGTACCGCCACACGCGCGGCAGTGTTTATTCGCCTGCTTGTTCCGGCGCGCGACCCCAAAAGCTCTGGCGCGTCTAACGGGACAAGCCGTTATGCAGTAGCAGCCATCTCCGCTTCATCTGCGGCCGCTCCCGGCCGGTTCAGTTGCCTTTCCCATATTCGACAAAGGACTGGTGAAGATGACGCGAGCCACACTCTCTTCCCGCCGCGCAAGGTCACGGCTGGCAATCTGGATGATCTCGCTCGGCTCGGCGCTCTTTGTTCTCGCCCTGACGCTGCTGCTGCAGTGGTTTATCTTTACCGACTGGACGCACCGCCATGACCAGCTTCACATCGGCGCAGTCTTCGCCGCTGTTGTCACATGGTTTTTCGTGCTGCGCTCGCAGCAGGCGGCGCGCCGTCGCCAGCTTGAACTGCTGCAGCAGCTCGAAACCATCCGCTGGATGAACGACCGCATCCGCAACGCTCTGCAAAGCATTGACCTGCTGGCCTTCGCCCACTCCGAAGCAGCCGAGCAGGTCCGCGGTTCGGTCGACACGATCGCCGCCATCCTCCACGAGGTGCTGAAGACCACCGGCATTTCTCACACACCGGCCGCATCCGCTGCCCGCAGAAAGACCGTGGGAGCAGTCGCTCTAAGCGAGGAGGGCGACAGCAGCCTGTTCCAAAAATCGGCGCGGAACTGAGAACGGCCGCTACTTCGCAAAAAACTCTCCATGCCCGCCGTTGGCCCACGGATTGTACTGCGCCGCGAACTGCGCCCTGTGCTGGACCGACGGATGGTTGTAGAGCCAGAACTCGATGAATCGATTCGGACTCGGATCCTCAAGCCACGCTTCGCCCAGGTGGTTAAAGGCGCTCACCGCCGTCTTCTGCGGATCGGCCACAATGCCGTGGATCGCCTCCTGGCCGTACACATCGGCCTGGTGCTCGAAATGCCGGCTGAAGGCATTGGTTACCGGCTGCAGAACAAACCCCGCCAGCGAGACCACGAACAGCAGCACAACGAATCCGGTGCGCGAGGACAGCTCAGAGGCGCCCCAGGACGGCCCGTACCGCCGCACCAGCCAGGCTGCAAAGGCCGCGCAGGCCCAGTAGACGAAGAACAATCCCACCGCAATTCCGGCAATCATCTTCGGAATATGGTGCAGCACGTAATGGCCGCTCTCGTGGCCGAAGACGAAGAGCACCTCATCGTCGGGCATGCGGTCGGTCGCCGTGTCCCACATCACGTATCGCTTGCTGGCTCCGATGCCCGTCACGTAGGCATTGATCCCGTTGTACTTCTTGCTGGCCTTCATCAAGAACATGCGGTTCGGCGGAATATCGATGCCCGTCCGCCGGACCACCAGCTCGAGCTTGGCCACCAGCGGCGCGTGATGCAGCTCAAGCGGCTCGAATTGATTAAAGAGCGGGTCGATGATCAGCGGGCTCAGGAAGATGAGCAGCACAATGATCGGCACCGTAACCGCCCACACGCCCACCCAGTACCGGCGCGGCCAGCGGCGCACAATCCAGTTGAACAGCAGCAACACGAGCGTGCCGATGACCAGCGTTACCCCCAGCGCCTTGGCCTGGTCGCCCCACCAGCTCGGCCAGGTCTGCACGCTCACACCGTAACTGCGGTCCGCGTACTGGCCGTAGAGGTCGAAGGGCAGGCTGGCAACGGTCGTCAGAATGAAGAAAGCAAAAAAGAAAAGAACACCCTGCACCCAGCGCCTGCCGGTCCTGCGCTGCGCCCAGCCTTCAATCCGGCTCCAGACGCCAGCCGCAAGCAGCAGCCACAGGAAGATAATCCCCCAGATGCCCTCGGTAATCGACAGCGTATCGCGGATGCGGCTGAGGGCAATGGCTTTGGCCAGCTTATCGGGCGGCAGTGTATACGCCTGCTGCGTCTGCATACCGGATTGGGCCTCCGGTTGCGAAGTGGACTCGGAAGCCGATTGCGGAGTAGATTGCATTACAGCCGCCGCCGAACCCGAGCCACCCGCCGATTGAGCGATTGAGGGGGCAGCCCCGACAACCACAAGAGTAGCCAGCAGCAGGGTGAACTGGCGCATAAGTGTCATCAGCCATTCTCCTTCCGGTACGAATTTTCTGCGAAAATCGAGAGTATCGATGCTTTTATCCGATTTCCCCGCCTTTATGCCATCTCTTTTTGCACGCAAAGAGATAATCCGCAGCTCTCTGGTTCGAATGGCGGTCTGCAGGCGGGCAGTTCCCTACGCGATCTTTGCCTGGCTGCCACTTGCGTGCGCAGCCATGGCATCCGGCGCCCGGCCGCCCGGGCAACCGGGCATTGCCCATCGTCATGCGGACGTAAAAACCGCCGCGTCAGCGGCTGCCGTCTCTCCGCTGCTCGATGCGATGACGGCCGAGCTTGACCGCGCCTTCAAATTACTCGGCCACGCCGCCGAGCCGCAGGCTAAGCCGGCCGGCACGGCAGCAGGCACAAAGAACGCCGCCGACGACCGGCAACTGCCACCCTATTTTCTCAGCTACACGGTGCGCGACGACGAGTATGCGGCCGTCACCGCGGAATACGGCGCGCTGGTGGGCAGTTCGCAGCAGCACATGCGCCTGGCCGATGTGCAGGTCCGCGTCGGCAGCCCGGAGCTCGACAACACCCACGGCGAGCACCGCGAAGCCGCAGTCAACACCCGGCAACTGCCGCTCACCGACGATCGCGAAGCTCTCACGCGATCACTGTGGTTGGCCACCAACGAAGGCTACGGCAATGCCATCGATAACTTTCTGCGCGTGAAGACCGAAGAGCAGGTGCGCGCCAGGGAAGAAGATACCTCGGGCGACTTCAGCCGGGAAGCGCCGCAGGTGCACATTGAAAAGCCAGCTCCGGCGCTCAAAGTCGATCGCCCGGCATGGGAACAGCGCGTGCGGGCTCTCTCGGCCGTCTTTCGCGACTATCCCGATATCTACCGGAACGAAGTCGTGTTCTCGGTGCAGAGCGGAACAAGCTACTATGTCTCCTCCGAAGGCTCGCGCCTGGTCACGCCGCAACTCTCCGCCGGCCTTGTCGTGCTCGCCACCACCCGCGCCGACGATGGCATGGACCTGACGCTCTCGCGTGTCTTCCAGGCCGCCACGGCCGACGGCCTGCCCAGCCAGAGCGAGATGGAAAAATCCGTCCGCGAGATGGCGCAGCGCCTCGAAGACCTGCGCAAGGCTCCGGTAACCGAACCGTTCGACGGCCCGGCGCTGCTCAGCGGCCGCGCGGCGGCGGTGTTCTTTCACGAAGTGCTCGGCCACCGGCTCGAAGGCCAGCGCCAGCGCGGCGATGAAGAGGGCCAGACCTTCACCAAGGATCTGGGCAAGCCCGTGCTGCCAGGCTTCCTCTCCGTAGCCGACGATCCGACGATGAGCCACTACGGCAACACCTGGCTGGCAGGAACCTACGAGTACGACAGCGAAGGCCAGAAGGCGCAGCGCGTCCAGCTGGTCAGCAACGGCGTGCTCCGGAATTTCCTCATGTCGCGCCTGCCCATCGCCAGCTTCGGCCACTCGAACGGCCATGGCCGCGCCGAGGCCGGACACGTGCCGGCGGGCCGGCAGGGCAACCTGATCGTCACCTCGTCCAGGAGCGTGCCCGAGGCTGAGTTGCGCCGGGAGCTGATTGCCGAAGCCAGGAAGCAGGGTAAGCCTTACGGTCTCTACTTTGAAGACATCTCTTCCGGCTTTGCGCTCACCACGCGCAACTCGCCGCAGGCCTTCCAGGTGATTCCGCTGGTTGTTTGGCGCGTCTACGTGGACGGACGGCCGGACGAGCTGGTGCGCGGCGTAAGCATCGTGGGCACGCCGCTGGCGGCGATGAAGAGCATCGTGGCCGCCGGCAACCGCGATGAGGTCTTCAACGGCATCTGCGGCGCCGAGTCCGGCTCTGTTCCGGTCAGCGCCGTTGCCCCGGCCATGCTACTCAGCCAGCTTGAAACCCAGCGGCAACCGCAGGGCACGGAGCGGCCGCCGATCCTCCCCATCCCCGGCGCCAGGAATATTCCGCCTGTGACCAAGGAGGCCCAGTGAGAACGAATATCGTTCGAGCGAACCATGCCCGCCTGAAACGGATCATCGCCGGCCTCGGACTCGCGGCAGCCTGCCTGTTCTCCGCGCAGGCCGCAACCGCGCAGACACGCGCCGATGCGGAAAAGGACCCCGTCCTTAAGGCCATGCTCCAGGAGCTGGACCGCAGCGCGAGCGACCTGCGGCTGAAGGGCTTTGCCAAGCCGTTCTTCATCCAGTACCGGATTGAAGACGCGGACGACTTCGAAACCAGGGCCGAGTTCGGCGCGACCGAGGGATCGTCGCGCGCGCACCAGCGCGTTGCGCGCGTAACGGTGCGCGTGGGCGACGCCCGCACGGACAGCTCCGGCCTGCGCGGCGACGGAGCACTGGAGATCGCGGCGCTCGACAACGATCCCATCGCGCTGCGCTCTGCGCTGTGGCAGGCCACCGACCAGGCGTACAAAAATGCGCTGGCGGCCTACGCGCAAAAGCAAGCCGAGCTGAAGGAGGTGCAAACACCTCCGCAGGCCAACGACTTCAGCCAGGAGAAGCCGATCATCTCGCTCGCCGATCCTGCCTGCCTGAAGGTGGACGAACAATCGTGGACCGAACGCATGGCCGCGGCCAGCGGCGTGTATCGCACCAGCCCCGCAGTGAGCGCGGCTGAGCGCGATATTCAATACTCAACCGCCAGCTTCCACGCGCGCGCCACGACCACCTGGATTGTGAGCAGCGAGGGCGCCATCGTGCGCAAAGGCGCAACGGAGTTCGAGGAGTCGTTCGGAGTGGGCACGCAGGCCGCCGATGGCATGCACCTCGACCGCTCGTATGCCTCAACCGGCCGCTCGGCTGAAGATCTCGATTCGCCCGAAGCATTCACGAAGCACGAAATCTCCGACATCGAATCCCTGGCTGCTCTGCGCAAAGCGCCGGTAGTCGAGGACGAGTATCACGGGCCGGTGCTGTTGAGCGCCGACGCGAGCACCGACACGCTGCGCGAGCTGCTGTCTACGGCCGTAATCGCCACGCGGCCCGCGCTGGGAACCGAGATTCGCACCAACGGCCCCTTTGCCTCGAGTTTTCAGGAGCGCGTGCTGCCGCCGTTTCTCGGCGTGGTTGACGACCCGGGCCTGACCCGCTACGACGGCAAGGGGTTGATTGGCGCCTACGATGTGGACGACGAAGGCGTGCCCGCACAACGGGTGGAACTGATCCGCGCCGGGCATCTCGTGAACTACCTCATCGGCCGCCAGCCGGTAAAGGACTTCCCGCAGTCGAATGGCCACGGGCGCGCGGGAATCGCCGGCGCGGCTCGTCCCAGCATCTCCGTGCTGAAGATTTCGGCGCAGAGTGGCCTGAGCGATGCCGAGCTGAATCAGAAGCTCATGGAGCTGATGAAGGAAGACGGCCTCAAGTACGTCTACTACGTGGAGACGCTGGCCGGCGCCGGCAATCCGCGGCTGCTCTACCGCATCTACCCCGACGGCACGCGCCAACTGGTGCGCGGCGCGGAACTGGACGACGTTGACGAGCGTGCCATGCGCTCGAACGTGGCGGCCGCAGGCAGGAACCTCGATGTGGCCAACTACTTTGGCGACATACCGCAGACCGTGCTCGCGCCGGCGCTGCTGCTGGACGATGCGACGATTCGCCGCACTGACGACAGGAACGAAAAGCTGCCGTTCTATCCCCCGCCGCAGTAAGGCGGCAAGAGAACGAAGGAACAGGAAGACAAAGACCGGGAGCAATCGGCCTTTGCTTTATCTGGCCAAAACGACGCCGCCCCATCGCCCGGCGGAGTATTCTTCCTTTGCGGAATCAGCACGACATCGAGAGGATCGGAATGAAGCGCATCTGCCTTGCTGTCGCGTTTTGCGTGCTGTGCACAATGCAATTTCCCATGGCGCAATCCCGCATTGCAGTTGCGATTCTCGACGGCGCCAGCGGCGGCCCGTACCACAACTGGCGGCTGACTACGCAGGTGCTGAAGAAGGAGCTGGAGGAAACCGGCCTCTTCGAGGTGACCGTGCTCACGGCGCCGGACGCCAACGGCGACTTCAGCCAATTTCATCCGGATTTCGCCCGATTCCGCGCCATTGTGATGAATTACGATGCGCCCGACTGGCCGGAACCGCTGCGTGCGAAATTTGAGCAGTACGTGAGCCGCGGCGGAGGGCTGGTCATCGTCCACGCTGCAGACAATGCCTTCCCGCACTGGCCGGCGTACAACCTGATGATCGGCATCGGCGGATGGCGCGGCCGCGATGAGAATGCCGGCCCGTACTGGTATTGGTCAGATGGCAGATTGGTTGCCGACACCACGCACGGGGCCGCGGGCGCGCACGGCGCGCGGCTGCCGTTCCAGGTCACCGCGCGCGATCCTCGGCATCCTATCCTGCGCGGCCTGCCGCCGGTATGGATGCATGCCAGCGACGAGAACTACAGCAGGCTGCGCGGACCGGGAAAGGACATGACGGTTCTGGCCACTGCCTACTCCGACCCGAAGAACCACGGTACGGGCCGCGACGAACCGATGCTGATGGTGCTCCACTACGGCAAGGGCCGCATCTTCCACACCACGCTTGGCCACGATGCGTTTGCCATGAGCTGCGTGGGATTCATGACCACGTTCCAGCGCGGAACGGAGTGGGCGGCAACGGGCCGCGTGACGCAGAAGACGCCTGAAGATTTTCCTACGGCAGAGACGGTGAGCTATCGCGTGGATATTGCGGAGATGGATCCGGCGTTTGGCCGCTGACGCAGTTACGGATTGGCTTTCGTGTCTGTAGAAGGACCGGCTGGCTCGGTAACAGTGAACGGATAGATGCTCAGGTTCTGCGTCCCGAGCATCAGCGCGTATTCGCCCGGCGGAAGTGCTGATTGAGGACGAATCAGCCAAGTATTGGGGTCTGGCTGTTCTTGATCAACCAAAATAAGGTCGCTCTTATTGGCGTCTGCCATTTTGCTTCCACCGACAATCGGATAAACGATCATCCTGCCTCCGTCGAGCTCGCGCGAATCCTTTTTTACATGCAGACGTACAATGACAGGCTCGCCCGGAAGAGAGACCATGTGACAAATGCAGACCGTCGGTCGACCGCCGCCAACCGAGGTCGGCGCGTGCTGCCCTGCATATTCCGCCACTACCTTGGCGGGAACGAGCCCATAGGAAAGAGAGGCTGCAATTCCATGAGCAGCTCTTGTCTTGACCGGAAACTGGTTCGCGAGCAGATTCCAGGATGAGCTTCGAATAAAGACTCCAGCCCTGTCGAGCGGGTAATCGGCTGCGAAAGAGGGATTTGCAGAAGCGGGCTCCGAAGATGAGCTCTGCGCTCGGATTCCAATCACTGCAACTACGGCTGCAAAACAGAAAATACAACCAAGAATAAAGCTGCGCATACAGGCTCCAGGGTGAAATGCAATTGTCCACCGAAACAAAACGAGCGTGCGCCGCGCCATCGCTGCGATTGGCGAGTTTCAGCCATCCTGCCCGAAGAACAGGCCAAAGCCTAACAGAGCACTGAGAATGAAGCAAGCGGTTCTATATTGGCTGAAAGCCGGGTTGGTTGCCCGGCTACTTCACCGACTGATAAATCTCCGACCCCGCCAGCAGATATGCGCCCACGCCGTAGACGTAGCTCGAAGTCTCAGTAAACGCGCCCGGGGCCGCGCCTACCGGCTGGATGCAGCCGAGCCGCCCGTCGGCGTAAACGTGGCTCAACATGCCCGCCCATGCCTTTTCGACAGCCGGCCAGTACGTCGCGCGATCGAGGATGCCGTTGTTCACGCCCCACGCGTAGGCATAGGTGATAAAGGCGCTGCCCGAAATCTCCGGCAGCGGATAGGCATCGGGATCGAGCAGGCCGGGACGCCACAGGCCGTCGGATCCCTGCACAGCGAGCGTAGCCGCGGCCATCTCTTTGAGCTGCTCAACGTATCTGGACCGCAGCGGCGAGTCCGCGGGCAACTGCCGGAGCACGCGCACAATGCCGCCCATCACCCAGCCATTGCCGCGCGACCAGAAGATCTTTCTGCCGTTCTTCTCGCGCTTGTCGAGGAAAGTCGCATCGCGAGAGTAGAGGTGTTCGGTGCGGTCGTAGAGCACGTTGGCCGTTGCGGTCCACTCGCGGTCCATAAAGTCGATGTACTTGCTGTCGCCGGTGGCGCGGTACATATCGGCATAAACGGGCGGCGCCATAAAGAGCGCATCGCACCACCACCACAGCAGTTCGGGATGGAGCGTCCTGTCCCAACTCCGTGGCAGCGTGTTGACGTACTCGGACTCCGGCGCTGCAATCTGCGTATCGAGCCGCGCCCGCATCGGCTCCATCATTTTGGGGTCTTTGTGGACAAAGTACTGCTCCATGTACATCTGGCCCACGGCCTGATCGTCGGCGTGCAGCACGCGCGGACCGGGCTGCCAGCGGAGACGGTTGCCGATCTCGAGCATGGCTTGCCGGTACTTGTCGCCGCCAATCTTCTTTGGCACGGCCATGTAGCCGGTATAGAGCGCCGCGAAGGTCCAGTCGGTTTGCGGCTGCTCCGGCATGCGGCTAAGCTGCCAGTCGGCCACCAGCTTCATGGCCTTGCCCACATCGCGGCGCGTGAGCCTGGGCGAAAGGTGCGCCAGAGGGCCTGCAGTCGCGGGCGTATCGCCGGCAGACGCCGTCTTCGATTGCGCACCGCACGGCAAGGAAACAAGGATGAGTGCGAGAGTACTGAGTTTGCGAAGAGTCATTCTTCAAATTCCTTCATGGCGGAGGCCGCCCGCGGCTTCGGCCATCCTGTCGGAGAGCAGAAGCCTCATGGTTTGAAAGTTATCCGAGAAAAATTCCTGCAATGGAAGCCGAAATCAGGTTAGCCATGGTGCCGGCCAGCATGGCGCGCACGCCAAGCCGCGCCAGATCGTTGCGGCGTTCGGGCGCCAGCGCGCCGATGCCGCCGATCTGCATGCCGATCGAACCAAGATTCGCGAATCCGCACAGCGCGAATGTGGCAATGGTGAACGAGCGCGGGGCAAGCGCCGCCTTCTCCGCGCCAAGCTGGATGTAGGCAACCACTTCATTCAGCGCCATGCGCGTTCCCAGCAGATTTCCGATCGCCGGGCAGTCGCGCCAGGGCACGCCGATGAGCCACGCCACCGGAGCGCCGACGAAGCCCAGAATCTGCCCCAGGCTCGACGGAAACCAGTGAACGCCGCCGTGGATCCATGCGAGAAACATATCGAGCAACGCCACCAGCGCCAGAAAGCTGATCAGCATAATGGCCACATTCCATGCCAGATTGCCGCCGTCGATGGTGCCGCGGG
>DATGLJ010000213.1:0-16357 GCA_035294185.1 Occallatibacter sp.
CCCCTGGCTGGCGCGCAGCGGGAGCTGGCCGAGGAAACCGGCTACCGCGCCCGCAAGTGGAGGCTGCTGGTCGAGTACTACGCCAGCCCCGGCTTTGTCGGCGAGTCCATGCTGGTCTTTCTTGCCGAAGACCTTTATGCCGGCGAGGCCGCTCCGGAAGAGGACGAGCGCATCGAAATCCGGCTCGTAAGGCTCTCGGAGATTCTGCAAATGATCGAAAAGGGGGCAATCCACGACGGCAAAACGCTTAATGCCGTCCTGCTCTATGCGTGGCTGCAGCGGCGCAGGCGCAAAAGGTAAAGTTGCGCCAATCGCTTGCCGCACAGGTATATCGCGCGATCGATTTCACTTTGTGATATCGATCTGGCGCTTCCGGAAAAACCTTTCCCGCCCGATTTCCGTCTTAGTTGTCATCGGTGACAGAATCCCTTCGAAGCTTTGGATTCCCCCGGTAAGTTCAACAAAGGAAGGCGGGAGCCTGTGGCTCAGTACAGAGGTAAGGTTAAGTGGTTCAACAACGCCAAGGGCTACGGATTCATCGGTCGCGACGATGGGCCGGATGTGTTCGTCCACTACTCAGCGATTCAGTTGGACGGATATAAAACGCTCAAAGAGGGCGACGAGGTTGAGTTCGATATCGTCGAAGGGCAAAAAGGTCCCCAGGCGGACGCCGTAGTCCGATACCGGGACAGCGCGCACAGCGCAGCCTAGTCGCGCAGGGAGATAGGCGTTCCCGCGAAGCCGCCGCCCGGCGGCATACGGGCGGTGTGCCTGCCGGTTTCTCCAAATTCAGCGATTCTCCCGGCCGACTCTTCGGCCGGACAAGATGCAAAACTATGCCGGGGACGGCTGCATCCCGTAAAGCGGCTCGGCGCAGCAGGCTCCGCCGGAGCCTGCGCCGGGGGTTGTGGCCGGCCCGGCGTTTACGGGCGCATGGTCGCACGCCCGCCGCCGGATGTTCGATACTTTCCGGGCGGAGAGCCGGCGATGGTCAATCGTCTCGATAATCGTGCAGTGGCTCGTCTGCTCGACGAGACCGCCGATCTGATGGAGATCGACGGCGCCGATAGTTTCCGCGTGCGCAGCTACCGCCGCGCCGCCGAAGCGGCCGAGCAGACCACGGTGGACCTGATGGCGGCTGCGGCCGAACCCAGGCGCCTGCTCGAAATCCCGGGCATCGGCAAAAGCATGGCCGCCAATCTGCAGGCCATTGCCGCCAATGGTTCCTTTCCGCTGCGCGACCAGCTGCTGGCGCGCTACGGCGCCGGCATTCTTGAGCTGCTCAGGCTGCCCGGCATGGGTCCTAAGACGGCTGCGCTGCTGCGCGATGCGGCGCAGATTTCCAGCGTCGACGAACTGGCAGAAGCAATCGAAGCGGGACGGCTCAAGGGTCTGCCGCGCATCGGCGCGAAACAGATTGATAAGCTCCGCAAGGGCATCGAGGATTACCGCCGCTCGGCGGGCCGCTGCCGCATCGATGTTGCCGACCGGGAAGCGCAGCGCATCGCCGCCTACCTGCTCGAATTTCCCGGCATCGACAAGGCCACGCCGGCGGGCTCGCTGCGGCGCGGCCGCGAGACCGTCGGCGATCTCGACCTGCTGGCTACCGGGCCGGCCTGCGCGCCCGGCCGAACTGGCGAAGCTGTCGAACACGTCGCCGCCTACCCGGGCATTCACGACATGATCGCCAGGGGCGAGAACAAGGTCAGCTTCCATGTGCACGGCGGCCTGCAGGTAGACGTGCGGCTCTTGCCCTCGGATTCCTACGGGGCGGCGCTCCAGTACTTCACCGGCTCCAGAGCGCACAACGTCACGCTGCGCCAGCGCGCGCTGAAGATGGGCTACACGCTGAACGAGTGGGCGCTGGCGCGGCTGGATGACAACTCGCCTGTAGCGGCTGCGACGGAGGAAGAAATCTATGCGGCGCTCGGCATGCAGTGGATGCCTCCCGAGATGCGCGAGAATCTGGGCGAAATCGAGCGCTCTGCGCGCGGCGAACTCCCCAGGCTGATTGAGCAGGCCGACATTCGCGGCGATGTGCACATGCACACCACCGCCAGCGACGGCCGCAATTCGATTCTGGAAATGGCCGAGGCGGCGGCGGCCCGCGGGCTTGACTACATTGCCATTACCGACCACACCAAAGCGCTGGCCATGACCGGCGGCCTCGACGAGAAGCGGGCCCTGGAACATATGGCGCGCATCCGCGAGGTTGACGCGCGGATGCAGGGCCGGATCCGCGTCTTCTGCGGGATCGAGGTCGACATCCTGGCCGATGGCGCGCTCGATCTCGCAGACGAGGTGCTGGCGCAGCTGGATGTGGTGATCGCCAGCATACATTCAAGATTTGATCAGCCCCAGGAAGAGATGACCTCGCGCGTGCTCAGAGCCATCGAGAACCCTTACGTGCGCATCCTCGGCCATCCTACGGGCCGGCTGCTGCTGCGCCGCGAACCCTTCGCCATGGACATGGGCGCAGTGCTTCGCCGCGCGGCGGAGCTGGGCGTTGCGGTGGAACACAATGCTGCGCCCGAGCGGCTCGACCTGTGCGACCGCGATCTGCGCATGGCGAAAGAGCTCGGCTGCCGCGTGGTCATCTCGACCGACGCGCATACTACCGGCTCGATCGGCAGAATGGAGTACGGCATCCGCCAGCTGCGGCGCGCCTGGCTTACGGCCGAAGACGTGCTCAATACCTGCGATGCGGATGGATTTCTGGCCGGGTTGCGGGCCAGGCAGTAAACGGCGCGTGGAGACGGCGCACAACTGCCGCGTTCCTTCTGCCTGAGCGTCTGGCGATAGCGGTTTTGCATTGCTGCGCTATCCGCGCGCCGGTCTGAACGGGTCAATCGGCGGAAGCGCGGGAGGGGCTGGCCGATCCTGGCAGGCAGATCGCTCCCGGATGCTGTCAGAGGAGCATCGAGGAGGATGCGCCAAATACAATATTCCTATCTCAAGGATTCACGGAGTTCTTTGCGTGCCCTGGTTTACCGTGCAGGCCGATGCCATCGCCGAAAACGAGATCAAAGCGGCGGCCATTCGCTTAGTCGATGAAGCTCAGAAACGTATCGCCCCAAAGCTGGAGCGTGTTCTGCTGTTGCCTCCCGACCTTACGCGGGCGCACTCCGGCGTGGGCAGGATTACCGAGTGGGTCTATCAGGAGATCATGCGCCGCAATCGAGCCGCGCACGTTCGCGTCATCCCTACGCTCGGCCAGCATGTACCGCATACCGAGGCAGAGAACAGGTGGATGTTCGGCTCGATTCCCAACGAGATCATTCTGCCGCACGACTGGCGCAACGGCGTCTCGCATGTCGGCGTCATTCCGGCGTCGCTGGTCGCCGAAACGACCGGAGGCGCTGCCGACTGGGAGATCCCGGTCGACCTCAACTCTGTCCTGATGGATCAGCCGTGGGACCTGATTGTCAACCTCGGCCACGTCGTTCCCCACGAGGTGCTGGGCTTCGCCAATCACAACAAGAACTATTTCATCGGCCTGGGCGGCAAAGAGACCATCTGCGCCTCGCACATCGCCGCCGCCGTCTACGGCATCGAGAACAATCTCGGCTGCCTGGTTACGCCGCTGCGCGCCTGCTACAACTACGCCGAAGACAGGCTGCTGGGGCATCTTCCGGATGTTTATCTGCAGATCGTCATGCAGCGCGATGCGGAAAACCGGCTCGTCACCAGCGGCCTGTTCGTCGGCGACGACCTCGAAACCTATCTGCAGGCGGCGCGGCTCTCGCGCAGGCAAAACATTACCGTCTTCGACAAGCCGGTGAAGAAGATCGTCGCCGTCATGCAGCCGGATGAGTTTCGCGCGACCTGGGTGGCGAACAAGGCCGTCTATCGCACCCGCATGGCCATCGCCGATGGCGGAGAATTGCTGATCATTGCTCCCGGCGTGGAGCGCTTCGGCGAGCAGCCCGAGGTCGACGCCCTCATCCGCAAGTACGGTTATAAAGGCACGCCGCGCACGCTTTCGCTCTACAAAACCGAGGCCGATATGCAGGCGATTCCCCACGGGGTCGCGCACCTCATCCACGGTTCGAGCGAGGGCCGGTTTACCATCACCTACGCGCCGGGGCCGAAGATATCGAGGGAAGAGATCGAGCAGGTCGGCTACCAGTACGCAGACGCCGAGGCGATGCAGCGCCGTTATAACCCCGCCGTGATGAAGGAGGGCTGGAACAGGATGCCCGATGGCGAAGAGGTTTTCTACATCTCTACGCCGAGCGCGGGCCTGTGGGCGACCGACGCCAAGCTGAACAATCCTGCACGGCGAGAGCTGGCTGGCGCTTCGTTGAGTGCGCCGTAAACCGGCGGGCGGCGGTTCAGCGCCGCCTGAGCGCGCGGCTTTTCCGGAATGTTGTCGCCTCGCGCGCGATTTTCCCGCAGCGGCGAACAGAGGCGCGCTGTGCGGCCCGGCGCCGGTGTAAACTAACCAAGGACCTCCATCGCCGGCCCGCCTGTGCGGACCGGTTTTGCCTGGTGTCGGGACGTGGCTCAGCCTGGTAGAGCACTCGCTTGGGGTGCGAGGGGTCGGCAGTTCAAATCTGCCCGTCCCGACCATTCTTGAAAATCAATCGGCCGTGAGGGCAATCCCTCGCAATCGCTCCTGGCTGCGCCCCGGAGCGGAGCTGCATCGAAGCGTTCCTCAATTCATAAATTCGCGTGCGCCCTTCCACAGGTCCACGCCGCCTTCCTGCGCATACTTATCGATCTCCTTCAGTTCGGCTTCAGTGAAGTCGAGCTTCTTTACGGCGTCGAGCGAGTCGTCGAGCTGCTCGACGTTGCGCGCGCCGATGAGCGCCGAGGTGACGCGGCTGTCGCGCAGCGTCCAGGCGATGGCCATCTGCGCCAGCGTCTGGCCGCGGCCTTTGGCGATTTCGTTAAGGCCGCGCACCCGGTCGAGATTCTTCTCGTCGAGAAACTGGCGGAGCATGGAGGAGTGGGGAAGCCTGGCGCGCGAGTTTTCGGGCACGCCGTTCAGGTATTTGCTGGTGAGCAGGCCCTGGGCGAGCGGCGAAAAGGCGATGCAGCCCGCGCCTTCTTCTTCGAGCACGTCGAGCAGGCCGCGCTCGATCCAGCGGTTGAGCATGGAGTAGGACGGCTGATGGATCAGCAGCGGCACGCCCATCTGCCTGAGGAGCTTTGCGGCCTCGCGCGTCTGCTGCGGCCCGTACGAAGAGATGCCCACGTAGAGCGCCTTGCCCTGAGACACCGCCGTTGCCAGCGCGCCCATGGTCTCTTCGAGCGGGCAGTTGTTCCAGGGCCGGTGCGAGTAGAAGATGTCGACATAGTCCAGGCCCATGCGCCTGAGGCTGTCGTCGAGCGAGCTGAGCAGATACTTGCGCGACGCGCCGATGCCGTAAGGGCCGGGCCACATGTCCCAGCCGGCCTTGGTGGAGATGACAAGCTCATTGCGCAGGCCTCCTTTGCCCCTGCGGAGTCCGAAATCCTTTTTCAGAATCGCGCCGAAGTTTTCTTCCGCCGAGCCGTAGGGAGGACCGTAGTTATTGGCCAGGTCGAAGTGCGTCACGCCGCGGTCGAAGGCGCGGCGGATGACGGTGCGGCCGGTCTCGAAGACATCGGCTCCGCCGAAGTTCTGCCAAAGCCCGAGCGAAACCGGCGGCAGGACCAGGCCGGAACGGCCGCAGCGGCGGAAGTTGGCGTTGTCGTAGCGGTTGGGAGCGGGGATATAGCTGGCTTGCATGGCTCTCCTGGGTTACTGCTTCATTCGTTTGGCCCAGTATCCCGGACGGCGCCTGGCATGGGCAATAGCAATGATCTGGATATCGTGCAGGCCGGAAATTTCGCTTCACTGGCCGATGAAGCCTTAGAGACATATCATCCCATTGAGAAAAATTAAAGCGATCTCCGATCTCACTTACTCCGCGTTATCAATCTGCGCGCGCTGCAGCTTATCCGAGTAATCGACATAGACGGCTTTCCAGGTGGTGAAGAACTCGATGGCGCCCAGGCCTTCGCGGTGGCCGTTGCCGGTATGCTTCACGCCGCCGAAGGGCAGGTGGACCTCTGCGCCGATGGTCGGCGCGTTGATGTAAGTAATGCCGGCCTCCAAGTCGCGCATGGCGGCGAAGGCGCGGTTCACGTTGCGCGTGTAGATGGCGGTCGAAAGGCCGTAGTCGATCCCGTTGGCGATCTCGACGGCCTGCTCGAAGGCGTCGAACTCGATCAGCGCGACGACCGGGCCGAAGACCTCTTCGCGGGCGATGCGCATCGCGGGCGTCACGCCGCGAAAGACGGTCGGCTCGAAGAACGTGCCCTTTGCGTAAGGACCATCGGTCAATGCACGGCCGCCGCAGAGGAGCTCCGCTCCTTCACTTTTGCCGATTTCAACGTAACGCTGAGAGGTTTCGATCTGCGCCCCGTTGACCTGCGGGCCGACCTGAACCGATTCGTCGAGGCCGTTGCCGACTTTGAGCGCCCTGGCGCGGGCGACGAATTTCTCAGTGAACTCGGCGGCGATGCGTTTGTGCAAGAGGATGCGGCTGGTGGCCGTGCATCTTTGTCCCGTCGTTCCAAATGCGCCCCAGAGGGCGCCGTCGAGCGCAAGATCGAGGTTGGCGTCGTCCATCACGATCATGGCGTTTTTGCCGCCCATTTCGAGCGAGACCTGCTTGAACGCAGCCGCGCAGCGCTGGCCCACAATAGAACCCACGGCGCTCGAACCGGTAAAGCTGATGGCGCGGACCAGCGCGTGGTCCACCAGCGCGGCGCCCGCAACTTCCCCCGCGCCGCAGACGATGTTGACCACACCCGGCGGCAGGCCGGCATCGACGAGCGTCTGGACGAGGTTATAGGTGGAGAGCGGCGTGTCTTCGGCCGGCTTGATGACGCAGGTGTTTCCGGCAACGAGTGCGGGAAAGAGCTTCCAGCTCGGAATGGCCATGGGGAAGTTCCACGGCGTGATGAGACCGACGACGCCCACCGGCATGCGCACGCTCATGCAGAATTTGTTCCTGAGCTCGGAGGGCGTAGTGACGCCGAACAGCCGCCGTCCCTCGCCGGCCACGTAGTAGGCCTCGTCGATGGCCTCCTGCACGTCGCCGCGGGCCTCGGCGAGCACCTTGCCCATCTCGCGCGTCATATCCCGAGCGAATTTTTCTTTCCTCTGGACAAGTAAATCAGCCGCGCGAAAGAGGATCTCCGCGCGCCGCGGCGCCGGCGTCAGCCGCCACCGGTCAAAGGCGATTCTGGCCGCGGCAACGGCGCGGTCCACGTCCTCGGGGCCCGACGAGGGGAATGCCCCGATCACGTCGCTGTGATCGGCGGGGTTGACGTTCAGGGCGGTTTCCCCGCCTGCGGCCGGCAGCCACTCGCCGCCAATCAGGTTGTGGTAGGTGGAGCGGGAAGTCGGTTGGGCCATGAGAACCTCGGAGGAGCAGGGGTCAGGGGAACAAAAAGCCAGGGCGGCGGCATCCCGGAAATATCAGAATGACCCCGGGAGAGGTCAGCGCAGCCGGACTTCGTTCGCGCCGTGCGGCTCCGCATTCAACGTTATCAAAACAGCTTGCCGGCCAGCCGGGCGGGCGCTCATGATGCGCGGATGGAACTTCGCCGGCCGGCAGGCGATGGCCGCGCAGCCTCCCGTTCTGGTCCAAAGATGCCATTTTCCATGCCATTTCGGGGTTCGAGCGCACCAGGGTAACGCCGGCGCTCTGTTCCGGCATCGCGGTTGCCTGTATCCTTGAATTGCGCCTTTTATGCCTGCTCCGGGCTCCTATCGCCCGCTGCGGTCTGTGCCGGCAGGCGCCGGCAAGGCCCTGCGGTAACAGCTTACTGGCCGTACAATTACTCAGTGAGGTAGTTCGGTTTTTCCCATGTCTTTGAACGGTTATCCTACGCGCTCTTCCCGGTCGCATGGCCTGCGCTCGCTTTTCAGCATGTTTTCAAGCGACCTGGCCATCGATCTTGGCACCGCCAACACCCTGGTCTACGCGGCCGGCAAGGGCATCGTGGTCAACGAACCCTCGATTGTGGCGATCAACAAGAATACGGGCGAAGTGGAAGCCGTGGGCAAAGAGGCCAAGGAGATGCTGGGGCGCACGCCCGGCAACATCGTGGCCATCAAGCCGATGAAGGATGGCGTGATCGCCGACTTCAAAGTCACGGAAAAGATGCTCAACTACTTCATTCAGAAGGCGCACAACCGCAAGATGCTGGTGCACCCGCGGATTGTGATCGGCGTGCCCAGCGAGATTACGCAGGTGGAAAAGCGCGCCGTCGAGGATTCGGCCTACCGCGCCAAGGCCAGCGAGGTCTATCTGGTCGAGCAGGCCATGGTGGCGGCCATCGGCGCCGGGCTGCCGATTACCGAGCCCTCGGGCAACATGGTGGTCGATATCGGCGGCGGGACTACCGATATCGCCGTCATCTCGCTCAGCGGCATTGTTTACTCGCGCTCTGTGCGCATGGCCGGCAATCAGATGGACGAGGCCATCACCAATTACCTCAAGCGCAAATACAACCTGCTGATCGGCGAGCGGACCGCCGAGCAGATCAAGATCGAGATCGGGTCGGCCTTCCCGCTGGACAAGCCGCTGACGATGGAGATCAAGGGGCGCAACCTGATCGAGGGAGTGCCCAAGACCATCACCATCGACGACAGCGAGATCCGCGAGTCGCTCGGCGAGTGCATCGCGGTTATCATGAATGCGATTCGCGTGGCTCTCGAGCGGACGCCCCCGGAGCTGAGCGCCGATATCTCCGACCGCGGCATTGTGCTCACCGGCGGCGGCGCGCTGATCAAGAACCTCGACAAGCGCATCCGCGAGGAGACGGGCCTTCCGGTTTCGGTGGCCGACGATCCGCTGGCTTCCGTGGTGCTGGGCACGGGAAAGATGCTGTCGGACTTCCGGCTGCTGCGTAAGATCAAAATCGACTAAGGCAGGGGTCGGGTTCCAGGTTTCAGGGATCAGAAACTGACCGCGCACTCTGCACAGGGCAACTGACACCTGTCTCCTGAATCTGACAACTGTTTTATGGAATCTTTCTTCATCCGCTATCGGAACCTTGTGGTGCTGCTGAGCGTGCTGGTGGCGCAGGTCATCGGGCTGGCCGTGCAGGTGCGCCGCAACGACAGCGGGCGCAACAGCCTCGACTCCGGCGACAGCCGCGGCGTGCGGCTGATCCGTTACTGGGCCGAGTCTCTGGTCTCTCCGCCGGAGCGTTTGATCCACGGCTGCAGGCTGGGCCTCTCCAACCTGTGGAACGGCTACATCGACCTGCGCCACGTGCGCCAGCAGAACAAGGAGCTCGAGCAGACCATCGACCGGCTGCGGCTGGAGCAGGCCGAGCTGCTCGAGGATGCGCAGCAGGGCGAGCGGCTGCAGGCGCTGCTCGGCTTCGAACAGCATTACATCTACTCGACCATTCCGGCGCAGGTCTATGGTTCGAGCGGCAGCGATCAGTCGAAGGTCTTCTACATCGACAAGGGCAGCGCCGACGGGCTGAAGCGCGATATGCCGGTCATCTCCTCGGACGGCATTGTGGGCAAGGTGCGCGAGGTGCTGGGCGGGCACATGGCGCAGGTGCTGGCCATCAACGACCAGACCAGCGGCGCGGGCGTGATTCTGGAGACGACGCGCATCCGCGGCGTGCTGAAGGGCGACGCCTCCGGCCAGCTTGAGATTGTGGGCGTGATGGCCGACCAGCGCATCAAGCCGGGCGAAAAGGTGCTGACGGCGGGCGGCGACCTGATCTTTCCGCGCGGTCTGCCCGTCGGCACGGTGCAGAAGGTGGTTCCCGACCCCGAACGCGACTCGTTCATCGACATTATCGTGACGCCGGCGGCGCATCTGGACGAACTCGACGAGGTGCTGGTCATCAACTCCACCGAGCCGCGCTTCCCGGCGCAGGAGCAGAAGGACATGGCCGCCAGCGAGCAGCTCAAGGGAGCGCAGGCGGCGGCCATTGCCGAGCAGATGAAGGCCTCGCAGATTATGGCCGAGCGGCTGCCGGGGCTGGACGAAGGCAATGGCGGGGCGGCGCAGCAGGAGGGCCAGAACGGCGCGAACGGAACAGCCGCGCAGCCGCCCGTGCCCAAGCTGCTGCCTACGCTGCATCCCGACCGCTTCTCGCCCGGCGCAACTGACGGCAACGATATTGCGCCGGCTGAGTCGAATCCGGCCGCGAGCCATGCTGTCAGTGAAGCCGCACCCGGGAAGAGCAGCGCCAAACCCGCGCAGGAAAAGGTCCAGCCGGAGACGCAGCGGAGGGCTCACTAAGTCATGTCTCTGCTCGGCGCGGACTTTCGCCGCGACCTCGAAATTCACCGATATCCGCTGATTGTTTATGCGCTGGTGCCGCTTGCGGCTCTGGTGCTGCAATCGTGGCTGCCGCGGGTGCTGGGGCCGTATGCTCTCTTCGACCTGCCGCTGGTGGTTACCATCTACTTTGCGCTGGGCCGCCGCAGCCCCATCCAGGGAACGCTGATGGGCGCGGTGCTGGGATTGTTTGAGGACGCACTCACGCACCACGCCATCGGGCTCAACGGCATTGCCAAATCGGTGGTGGGGTATCTCGCGGCATCGGTGGGCGTGCGCATCGACGTGGAGAACCACATCATCCGCGTGGTGCTCAATTTCGTGCTTTCGCTCTTGTCGAGCGCCATCTTTCTGTTTGCGGCGCGCTTTATGCTCGGGCTCGACTTCGAGTGGCGCTGGCTGGCCGAGGTGGTCAAAGCCGTAGTCAACGCCGGCATTGCGCTGTTCCTGTTTCCGGTTCTCGACCGGCTGCAGGTGCGGGAGTAAGTTCTGCTGCGGCCGGCTGACGGCGATTGTCCATCCTTTGAATACGGCGGTTCCGCCCAGGCCGGCTGTCAACTAATCTGCCCGGGAACCGGCCTGAGAACGCCGCCCGCGAAACCGCTCCGGAAGACCGCCGTGAATCGCCGCAGCGCGTCATTCTTCCGTTTCAATTTGGCACCGTGACAGCTCCGCCGTCCGGAAATCTGCTGAGCCGCTCCCGGCGGCGGATCGAGTTGCGCGCGCGCAATTCCGCCTGCGGTATTCTCTTGTTGGGGCCCGTCGGTGTCCCGCCTGGAATGGTCCTGCTGAACAAAAGCGGATGGGAGATCGCAGGCGGCGTCGCTTCGCTGGCGATCCTCGGCGGAGTCGTTGCCTGGATCATGCTGCGCAAGCGGCCCAGCGAAGAAGAGCTGGAGCGGATGCGCCGGCGCCTGCTGGTACAGACCGGCCGCATCGTGGATGGCATGCTGCTCGACATCTGCGAGATCGATGCGCCGGACGGACGGCCGCTGACGATGCTCCTGTTCAGCTACCGCATCGGCGGCGTGGACTACGAGTGCTCGCAGGACATCACCAGCCTGGGCGCGCTGGTCGATGTGGCGCAGATCCGCGTGGGGTTTCCGTGCAGCGTGCGCTACCAGCCGGGCAATCCGCAGAACAGCATCGTGGTCTCCGAGGGATGGAGCGGGCTGCGCGCCAGCCTGCCGCAGATTCCGGCATTCGAGGATCCGAGCCAGGCGACAAGGACAACCTGAGTGAGCGTCTGCCGCGAAAGAACTCAGATTCTTTGCTCCGTCATCCATCTTCGGGATCCGGCCATCAGCTGTCTTCCGGCAGGGCCCGGGCAAGCTGTGCGACAGTAAGGGTATGGCCGTCGAGCAGACCGAAGCGGCCGGGGCCGGCCGGAGTACGGGCAGCCGGCGGCTGCTCGGATATCTGGCATGCGCCCTGGCCGGCTCACTGTGGGGCACAGGATTCTTCTGGGGCCGGCTGGCGCTCAACGAGATGAGCGTGGAGCACATGGTGCTCTACCGCTTCTTCTTTGCTTCGCTGGGGATAGCGCCTGTAGCGCTGGCCAGACGCGCGCGCATGAGCAGAGGCGAATGGCGGCTCCTGCTGATCGCTGCGGCCTTCGGCATTCCCATACAGTTTTTGCTGCAGTTTAACGGACTGGCGCGAACCACGGTGAGTCACGCCGCGCTGATGGTGGGCGCGATGCCGGTGCTGCTGGCCGTGGCCGCGGTGCTGTTTGCCGGCGAGCGGCTCGACTGGCCGGGCTGGCTGGCCCTCACTGCCAGCACGGCGGGCGTGGGGCTGGTCGTGCTGGGCGGCAGCCACGCCACCACGGGGCGGGAAACTCCCACGCTTGCGGGCGATCTGCTGGTGATCCTGTCGCTCGTCACCGCGCTCGCCTGGATCCTGCTCAGCAAAAGACTCATGCTGACGCACACGGCGCCCGTGGTGAGCGCTTACACGATTCTTAGCGGCACGGCGATGCTGCTGGTGGTGTACTTTGCGCCGGCGCTGGCTGGCTGCCGCGTGGCCCCGCTGCCATTTGCGCATGTAAGCCCGACGGCCTGGGCTGCGCTGGCCATCAGCGGCCTGCTGTGCACGGCCGCCACGACGCTCCTCTGGAACTGGGGCATACACCAGGTGCCGGCGTCGCGGGCCGGCGTCTTTCTCAATATCGAGCCGGCGCTCGGCTCCATTCTCGGGGTTGAACTGCTGGGCGAAAAACTGGGGCCCTACGCCTGGCTGGGCGGCGCGATGATTGTGGGCGCGGCGGTGGTGCTCACCTCGCGGGGCAACGAGGCCGGACCGGAAGCCATCCTAGAATAGCGGCGGAGGCAGAACCAGCCGCCAAACCTCCTTCCGCCAAACTGTATTCTCCCGCGTCCTGTTCCGGAATATTCCGCCTCCCCGGGGTGAAGCGCCGGTTCTGGAAATGCCGCCGAGGCGGCGATAGGATCGAGTCATGGCAGCCACTGTCGAAGGTCCGCTGATGAAAGAGCCGCGCACATTCGCGCGCAGCCGGCGGCGCGATATCGCCGAGATCGCCATCGCCTATGGGCTCATCCTGACGGTCATCTGGACGCCGCGCCCGCTGCAGCAGATGCTCTGGTGGGCGGCCGTCGCCGTGATCGCCGCAATCATGGCCGTGTCATTCGATGGCCTGCGGACGATGGGCCTGCGCACCAGCAACTTCTTCGGTTCCTTCTGGGTGGTGGGCGCGGCGCTGGCGATTTCCGCGGCGGCCGTGCTCATTGCCGCGCGGCTGCACACGCTGCGGCAGCCGGAAAACACGCGGCTGCTGATCGAGGCATTCTGGCTCTACGCCATCTGGTCCGGCGTGCAGCAGTTTCTGCTTCAGTGCTTCTTCCTGTCGCGGCTGCTGCGCCTGTTGCCCGGCCCGCGCCAGGCGGCGTTTACCGCGGCTCTCTTGTTCGCCATCGCACATCTGCCCAACCCGATTCTTTCGATTCTCACGATTATCTGGGGAACGCTGGCCTGCCTGATCTTTCTGCGTTACCGCAACCTTTATCCGCTGGCGATTGCGCACGCCATTCTGGGCATTACGATCGCCGTATCGGTTCCCGGGCACGTCGATCACAACATGCGCGTGGGGCTCGGGTATCTCAAGTATCATCGCCGGCAGCGGCTGCTGCCGCTGCCGGTTCAGCGCAGCCAGAGCGACCAGATGGCGTCTACGGTGGCGTGGGTGACGGCCGACGCGCCGACGCTCCGGCGGCACCGCCACGCGCGCCCGTAAAAGACGCCGGCCAGCGCGGCCAGCGCGACGTAGCGCCAATTGAAAAAGGCCGTCCGTTTGTTGAAGTGCGCCAGGCCGAAGAGCGCCGCGGTGAGAAACAGCGCGCCGCGGCGGCCGAGCCGGCGCTCCAGCAGATTCTGGAGCCAGCCGCGGAAGAACAGCTCCTCCGGCACGGCGATAAAGAAAAACGTGAAGATCCACGCCAGCGCGATGGCGCCGAATCCCGGCCAGACAGCGTGGATGTGCAGAAAACCAAGGGCCAGGCCGAGAGCGAACGCGATCGGAGCGTAGAAGGCGGCCTCGCGCAGGCCGATGCCCGCATCGGGCAGGCGCAGGCGCAGGTCGAAGCCCGTCCCGCCCAGCTGGCGGATGAGAACAAAACCGTAGATGCCGGCGTCGAGCAGCAGGACTTTGTTGAAAATTGCCATGTGCGGCGGCCAGGCCCGCTCGAACCAGCGCAGATCGACGGCCAGGCCGAGGACGACGAGGATGAGCAGGTCGAGCCACGTGCCGTGTTCGGCTCCGTCTTCGGCCGCGGGCTCTGCTGCCGCCGCCTGCGGAGGGTCTGTTTGCCGGGCCAGACGCAGCAGGCCGGCGATGGCGACAGGGAGCAGCGCGTAAAGCGCGAACCAGGTCCAGCGGAAGGTTCCGGCAGAGAGCGCAACCAGCAGGTATGAGAGCGAGAGCAGCGCCGGCAGGGCGAGCCGCAGCGCGGCCGGCAGCCGCGCAGCCCAGCCGACCGCGGCGCGGGGAAAAAAGGCTGCGGCAAAGTAGGGGATGAGCAGCAGCAGGGCTGCCGCGATAGTGGGCGCGGTGACCATAACCTGTTTCCATTCTGCGCCCCGCGGCCGTGCGGGCCGGAAATTTTCTCTCAACTCTAGGTGGCTGCGCCCGATAAGACAAGTTAACCGGCCCGTGCGCCGGCAGGAGAAGACGCTATGGCGCTGATGACCTGGAGCCAGGAGTACTCGGTCGGCGTGCAGAGCATCGACGGCCAGCACTCCGGGCTGTTTGCGATTTTGAACGATCTCGGCGATGCGGCAGCCATGGGCAAGGCGCGCCAGGTGACCGGTATGCTGCTGCGCAAGCTGGTCGATTCCACGAACTCGAACTTTCAGGTAGAGGAGCGGCTGATGGCCTGCACGAACTACCCGAAGTTAATCGAGCACCGCGCGCGGCACTGCGAGCTGACGCGGCGGGTGAACGAATTTGTAAGCCGGTGGGAAAAGGGCGAAGCCGTCATCGACGATCAACTGCTGGCGTTTCTGCGCGACTGGCTGGCCAATCACATCCAGAGCGACGACAAGCAGTATGGGCCGTGGCTGAACGAGCACGGGGTGCGGTAGATGCGAGCCGGCGGCGATCAGCTCTCAAACGAAAGCTGCGCCGTGCTCCAGGCGGCTGCTGCCGGCTTAGGCTCCGAGGCCAGTTCGTAAACCAGCCGTTCGAGCACAAGGCGCTTGTCGGGCGGCGAGGAGCGCAGCTCGACATCGGCGCGGGCCACCAGCCGCAGGGCGCGCGTGAGTTCGCGGCGGCTCTTGTAGCGGCGCGCCTGGCGGATCAGATCGTCGGCCGCGAAGGGCGGCATGCGGAAACCCTGCCAAAGCGCCTGCCAGATGGCGCGCGAATCGCGCACGTTCTTTTCGAGAATCACCAGCATCTGGCGGAAGGTTCGCGCCAGCATGTAAAGATGGCCGATGGCCGCGTCTTCGCCGGCATCGGAGCTGTTCAGGAGGCCCTGAAGCAGCGCCAGCGCGCGCACCCGGTCGCGGGAGCTGATGGCGTCGGTCAGCTCGTAGAGCGAGCGCTGCTTGGCGGCGAGGACCATCGTTTCCACATCGCCCAGCGTAATCTTGCCGCGGCCTGTCGCATAGAGCAGCAGCTTTTCAAGCTCGGAATTGACCAGCATCATGTCGGCGCCGAGTGCGTCGACGAGCTCGCGCGCGGCGTCGGGCTCCATGCGCACGCCGGCCCGCTGCGCGGTGGCCACGGCCCAGCGCATCGCATCGTCTTCTGAGACGCGCGCCAGCTCCACCATGCCGCAGTGCGCGCCGAGGGTTTCGGTCAGGCGTTCGAAGCGGTTCCTGTCGTCCAGATCCATGCGCCGCGCGTCGGAGGGGATGCGCAGAAAATCGGCAACGAACAGAAGCAGCGCCTGCGGATTGGGGGAGCGGAAGTAGCGGTCGAGCGCGGCAAACTCTTCCTTCTTTGCGCCGCGCGTATAGAGCGTGCGCACGTTGCGCACAAAGATCACCTGGAACGGCGCCATCAGCGAGGGCGTCTGCGCTCGGTCGAGCACTTCGAAGATGGAGGTTTCGGCCAGGTCGAACTCGGAGAGGCAGAAGTCGCGCAGCTCGGCGGGCACAAACGCCTTGATGACGGCGGCGCGGCAGCGGTCGAGAAGAAAAATCTCGTCGCCGGTGAGCACGTAACCGGGCTCGAGCCGTCCATTGCCGGCGGCGGCAGCCTCAACCTGCGCTGCGAAGCGGTTGAGGGCGGCAAAACCCGCGCCGCCGCTGCGCCCGGCGTTCGACTGGCCGCTCATGCCGCAAGCCCCGTTCGGTTGGCCGCGAACTTCATCCGGCTCCAGAATATCGTTCCCGGCTGCGCTAAGCCAGTTGATATCGAGGTTCGTTTTCTTATTCTCGCCGTCCCCTGGCCCGCTGCTTTCAGAAGCCTGCGAGCACGTCGTCCACAAGCTGGCGCGCAAAGTCGCGCGAGAGCCGCTGGATGGCGGCCGGGTCTTCTTCGAGAAACGTGGGCAGGTTGGTGGAGGACTGGTACTGCTGCCGGTAGACGTAATTGTCATTAC
>DATGLJ010000214.1:0-3910 GCA_035294185.1 Occallatibacter sp.
CTGAAGACGTCGTACCCCTGGAACCGCTCGCGGCCTTTGAGGAAATCGAGTTCGACCACAAAGGCAAGACCGGCGATGTTGCCGCCGAACTGACGGACGAGCCTGATCGTGGCCTCCATGGTGCCGCCGGTAGCCAGCAAATCATCGACAAGGACGACGCTTTGCCCGGGCTGGATGGCGTCGACGTGGATTTCGAGCGAGTCGGAGCCGTACTCGAGATCGTAGGTAACGCGCGCCACCTGCGCGGGCAGCTTGCGCGGCTTGCGCACGGGAATGAAGCCAGCATTGAGCCGGTAGGCGAGCGCCGGGCCGAAGATGAAGCCGCGCGCCTCGATGCCCAGAACAAGGTCGATTTTCCGCTCAATGTAATGCGCAGCCAGCGCATCGATCAGCTGCGCGAATCCGGCCTTGTCTTTAAGCAGCGTGGTGATGTCGTAGAAGAGAATCCCGGGCTTCGGAAAATCGGGAACGGTGCGGACAAGCCTTTTGAGATCTTCCACGTTGACCGGCTTGGCGGCTTTGGACATATCGGCGTGCAGTTCGGAGTCTGTGGCGCTCATTGTTTTGTGGGTCCGTTGCCAGTCTACACGACAAGCCGGAGCGAATCGGAATTTGCGCCGTCAGGGCGGCCTGCGCACCGTCCTACCAGGCGCCTTCGATGCGGAAAGGACCAAGGTTGCGGGCTTCCGAGTCCTGGAGCGTGTGCTCGATGACGCGGTCGACGCGCGAACCGCGCGGGCCGCGTCTGAGGCTTGCCCGCAACTCGGCCAGATCCTCGGCATCGCCGGCGGCGACCACTTCGACATCCCCGTCCTCGGTGTTGCGCACCCAGCCGTGGAGGCCGAGCTCGCCTGCCTCCCGCTGCACAAACCAGCGAAAGCCCACGCCCTGTACGCGTCCCTGGATAAGGAAATGAATGACCATGACCGGACTCGGCTAGTTTGGCAAATCGAGAGGCAAACGCGCAAGACGCGGGGGGCCGGGAAGCGCGCAGCCCGCGCTACACTGAATGCAGCACGATCTTCTCGTCTTATGGTTTTTGTCCTGGATAACTACGATTCGTTTACCTACAACCTCGTCCAGTACCTGGGCGAGCTGGGCGCAGAAGTCGTGGTGCGCCGCAACGACGAGGTAACGCCGGAGCAGGTCGAGGCGATGAAGCCGGAGCGTATTCTGCTTTCGCCCGGTCCGTGCACGCCGCAGCAGGCCGGCGTTCTGGTGCCGCTGATCCGGCACATGGCGCAGAGAGCTGCCCGGCCGGTTCCGATGCTGGGCGTCTGCCTTGGGCATCAGGCCATTGGCGAGGCCTTCGGCGGTCAGGTGGTGCGCGCAAAAACGCTGATGCACGGCAAGACCAGCGCTGTCGAGCATGACGGCAAGGGCATATTCTCCGGACTGCCTACGCCGCTCACCTGTACGCGCTATCACTCGCTCATCGTGGCCGAGGAGTCGCTGCCCGCGGAGCTGGAAGTGACGGCGCGGACGACGGAGTCCGACGGCAGGGGGTCGGTCATCATGGGGCTGCGTCACCGCACTCTGCCTATCGAAGGCGTGCAGTTCCATCCGGAGAGCGTGCTGACCGAAGGCGGCCACCAGATGATCCGTAATTTTCTTGCGATGTAGAAATGCCGCCGGCAGGCGGAGCGGCCGCGCGCTTCCTTCAGGATCGAGATTTCTTCGGCAGGATGTTCGCCGCCGAACCAATCGGCTCGGCCCGATGTTGCGAACGCGCGGATTCTCACATGTTCCGTGCGCGTTCGATGGCGCGGATGACGGCCTGCGCCTTGTTGATCGATTCCTGATGTTCGAGTTCGGGAACCGAATCGGCGACGATGCCGGCGCCGGCCTGCACGTAGCCATGGCCGTCGATCGACAGCATAGAGCGGATGGCGATGCAGGAGTCGAGGTTGCCGGAAAAGTCTGCGTAGAGGACTGCGCCGCCATACGTGCCGCGGCGGGCCGGTTCCAGCTCTTCGATAATCTCCATGGCGCGGACCTTGGGCGCTCCGGAAAGCGTGCCGGCAGGGAAGCAGGCGCGCAGCGCATCGACGGCCGTCAGTTCCGGCTGCAGACGCCCTTCGATGGCGCTGACGATGTGCATCACGTGCGAGTAGCGCTCGACGAACATCAGCTTGTCCACTTTCACGGTGCCGAAGCGGCTGACGCGCCCCACGTCGTTGCTGCCGAGATCGACGAGCATGACGTGCTCGGCGCGCTCCTTCTCGTCGCGCATCATCTCGGCGGCCAGGGACTCGTCTTCGCTTTCGGTGACGCCGCGGCGGCGCGTGCCGGCGATGGGCCGGTACTCGACTTTGCCGTTGTGCACGCGGACAAGGAGTTCGGGCGAGGAGCCGGCCAGCTCCAGGAGCCGCGGGTTCTTTTTCCCGGGGGAAGATTTCCGCGCAGGCTCCTCTGGCGCGACGCGCAGAAAGAACATATAAGGGCTGGGATTGACGGTGCGCAGCGCGCGGTAAACCTGGAACGAGTCGACGCCGGGCTCGACATCGAAGCGCTGCGAGAGTACGGCCTGGAAGATGTCGCCGGCGCGGATGTACTCTTTGGCGCGCTCGACTGCGGCAAGAAAGTCCTGCCTGGGCGTGCGAAAGCGAACCTTCAGCTTTCCTCTTGCGGCTTTTCGCGCCTTAGCCAGCCTGGGCAGCGGTGCGGCAAGGCGCTTTTCCAGCCTGTCGAGGCGCCTGAGCGCGCGGGCGTATGCCGCAGCCGGCCTTTCTTTCGTTATATCGGCGGTTACCACCAGCCGGATCTCTTTGCGCACATGGTCGAAGGCGAGCACTTCGTCGAAGAACAGCAGGCAGGCGTCGGGGACGCCCAGCTCATCTTTGGCCAGCGCCGGCAGCCGCTCGATCTGGCGCACGGCGTCATAGGCAAAGAAGCCGACAGCGCCGGCTGTAAAGGGCGGCAGGCCGGCCAGCCGCGCCGGTTTGTGGCCGCCGAGCGCCTCGCGCAGCACGTCAAAGATGTCGCCTTCGAGATGCGCGGTCCTGCGGCCTTCGCTGATTGCGATCTTGCGGCCCCGGGCCACGATGCGCTTGAACGGCGCAAGTCCGATGAAGGTGTAGCGGCCAAGCTGTTCGCCGCCTTCCACCGACTCCAGCAGAAAGCATTCCTTCTCGCTCCAGGCTGCGCGCAGAAAAGCCGAAACCGGCGTTTCGAGATCGGCCGCCAGGGTGCGGCAGACGGGCACGAGCGTGTGGTTCCGGGCCAGATCCAGGAATTCCTTGCGGCTGGGATGGGCAGAGGACGAAGGGGATTTCACGATTCCAGTGTAATGGCAGGAGTCAGGAGGAATTGCCGGCAGAAACGGGAATCGATTCTCGCAGCACGTTCGACAGCCAAGCAAAAGCGGCGCGCATGGAAGCCCGCTCTTGACGGCATGAGCCGCGCAGCCTAGACTCACAAGGGTTTGGGCCCGGTCGATAGACGGGTTCAAGGCTGCGGTTGCCGGCCCTGCGGCCGGCAAAGCGAGAAAAGCAGCCCGGTAAAACCGGGAAATTCTCCGTTGCGTCCATAGACTGAGGGATCACAGGAGCCGGATTCGCTGGATCGAGGGAGTCCGGATTCCGCAGGATTTCCCTGGAGCCCATGCACAGTAACGGAAGGAGAAGCATTTATGTCGCCCACGCCTGTGGTTTCTTTGGATCAGGAGATCAACCCCTGGGAAGCACAGAACGCCCGCTTCGATTTTGCGGCGCGCAAGCTGAACCTGGATGAAGGCCTTTGGAAGCTGCTGCGCTCGCCCTCGCGCGAAATCATCGTTCACTTCCCGGTGACCATGGATGACGGGCGAATCGAAATCTTTACCGGCTTTCGCGTGCAGCACTCTCAGGCAAGAGGACCGGCGAAGGGCGGAATCCGCTACGCACCGGATGTGACGCTGGACGAGGTGCGC
>DATGLJ010000215.1:0-7128 GCA_035294185.1 Occallatibacter sp.
AGCTTCTCATCAATTCAGTTGGTACCGATAAAAGGGCTTCGGTTCAGCGAACTACCTGTCTCCGGCGAGCGCCTCATCGCCGATGCGCTCATTGAAGAAGTGCTCCGGGCGTATTGCCGGTTATGCGGAGATCGCCCAGACGCCCCGCTGCCGTACCATGGGAGTGCAATCCATTGAACGGAGCACTCTGTTGGCCTACGACGATTTGCGCGACTGGATGCAGGCTCTCGAAAAGCACGGCGAGCTGCGCCGCATCCGCGAAGAGGTCTCGCCCGAGCTTGAGATCACCGAGATTACCGATCGCGTGAGCAAGATGGGCGCGCGCGGCAGCGCATCCCATTCCTCTTCACCAAAGGAGGCGAAACAGGATGGGGCTCGGCAAAAGTATGCGCCGGGCGGGCCGGCGCTGTTGTTTGAAAACGTGAAGGGGCATGCGGGGCACAAGGTGCTCATCAACCAGTTCGGCAGCGAGCGGAGGATGGCGCTGGCCCTCGGCGTGGACCGGCTGAACGAAGTGGCGGAGCGCATCACGGCTCTGATGAACGTGAAGGCTCCGGAAGGGCTGATGGACAAGCTGAAGATGCTGCCGCAGCTGGGCGCGCTGGCAAGCGCGTTTCCGAAGACGGTGAACGCGAAAGACGCCGCCTGCAAGGAGGTGGTGCTGCGCGAGGGGTTCGACCTGAACGAGTTTCCGATCCTGAAGTGCTGGCCGCACGATGGAGGACGGTTTATCACGCTGCCGTGCGTGCATACGCGCGATCCGCGGACGGGAAAACGCAACATCGGCATGTACCGCATGCAGGTGTACGACGGTCAGACGACGGGCATGCACTGGCAGCGGCAGAAGGTGGCGGCGGAGCATTACCGCAATGCCCTCCGGGCCGGAGCGCTTTGGACAGGCGATGAAGCCGGATCAGGCTCCGCGCGCGTGGCGATGATGGCCGAGACGGCGGGCGGCGCGGCGAGCATTCCCGATGGGGCTTCGGCCGGCGGTTCAGCAGGGCTGCCGCAGGTGGCGCTGGGAAAGACGAAAGGCTCGCGGATGGAGGTCGCGGTGGCGATCGGCACGGACCCGGCGACGACGTTCTCTGCGATTGTGCCTGCGCCGCCGGAGGTCGAGGAGTTTCTGATTGCCGGATTTCTGCGCGGCAGGCCGGTGGAGATTGTGAAGTGCGAGACGGTCGATCTCGAAGTGCCGGCGCATGCCGAGATTGTGCTTGAGGGGTACGTCGAGCTGGGCGAGCTGCGCAGCGAGGGGCCGTTCGGCGACCACACCGGCTTCTATACGCTGCCGGACGATTACCCGGTCTTTCATCTGACGTGCATCACGCACCGGAAAAATCCCATCTATGCGGCGACGATCGTGGGCAAGCCGCCGATGGAAGATGCGTGGATGGGCAAGGCCGTGGAGCGGATTTTTCTCCCCGCGATGAAGATGACGATTCCCGAACTGGTCGATATTCATCTGCCGGTGGAGGCGGTCTTCCACAATCTGATGATCGTGTCAATCCGCAAGAGCTACCCGGGCCAGGCGCGCAAGGTGATGAACGCCATCTGGTCGCTGGGGCAGGCGATGTTTACCAAGTGCATTGTGGTGGTGGACAAGGACTGCGACGTGCAGAACATCGGCGAGGTGGTGCTGCGCGTGGCGAACAACATCGATCCGGAGCGGGATATCGAGTTCACGCTGGGGCCGGTGGACTCGCTGGACCACGCGAGCCGGCTGCCCAATTACGGGTCGAAGATGGGCATTGACGCGACGCGCAAGTGGCGCGCCGAGGGCTTCACGCGGCCCTGGCCGGCGATGATCGAGATGGACGGCGCAACCAGGGCGCGGGTTGACGCGATCTGGGCGAAGCTGGGGCTCTAGTTTGGCGCTGCATCAAAGCTGTTTTGAAAGGAAGCAGCTTTTTGCCGCGCCTCGCGCATGGAAGCGTTGCCGGAAAACTGCGCCGCTGACGCCGCTGCTCTAAAACGAATTGGTTTGCCGGGCGTCGCCCTCGGCCTGCCGCGGCGGCACCACGCTGAGCGGGCGCGGACCCGAAGGCGGCGCTGCCCGCAACGGCTGCGGCTGCGCGGCCGGCGTCTGGTGCATGGTCACGATGATGGCCCCGGCCGGCCGGCGGCCGGCGCACTGGTAGGAGTGCGGCGTGCCCGCGTCGAAGTAGGCCGAATCGCCCGCCTCCAGCTTCGACTCCTGGTCGCCGTGGCGCAGCAGCAGCTCGCCGTGCAGCACATACAGGAACTCGAAGCCGGGGTGAATGTGAGGCCTGGGTTCCGTGCTCTGGCCCGCATTCTGATCCGGCGGCACAAACTCGGCGTAGTAGGGATCCATGTGACGGTCGGGAACCAGATAACCAAGGCTCTCGAAGTAGTAGGTCGGCGGTTCCACGCCCGTCTGCGGCATGCGCACGCGCTCGCTGCGCCGATGCACGCGGAAGACCGGAGCAGGCTCGCTGTCGAAGAAATAAGACAGGTCTTTCGAAAACACCATAGCGATGCGAGCCAGGTTGCGCAGCGTGGGCACCACGCGGCCGGTCTCCAGTTGCGATAGAAAACTTGCCGAGAGCCCGGTATGCTTGCCCAGTTCGACCAGTCCCATGGACTTTTTGAGCCGCAGCCGGCGGATTCGTTCTCCGATGCGCTTTTCTTCGATGAAGCGCTCTGCCGTCTCGGGATCAGCCTGGGTCTTTTGAACTTCTTCGCTTTTTATCTCCAGCGGTTCGCCCATCGTTCCTCCCGTCCTCTAAGACATAGGATGCGCCGAGGGGGGGTGTTTGTCCAGATCGAACGAAATTTGCGTGGTACGCAAGTCGAGGGTTCGCGCGGGAAGGGTGTATGAGGAAGCCATTTACGCGTCCACGCATGAATCCGGACTCTGTTTCAGCGAAATCCGATGCTCCGGATTGAAGGGATGGCAATAAGCCGTTTCGTGGGGTCAATATTCCGGTCCGAACTCGAATGCTCCGCGGCAGCTGCCCGGGGAGCCAATCGTTCTTCGGTTGCGGAGTTTTCCGCGATTTCCAGTTACGGCCCGGATTCGCACAGGTTTTTACCCATTCGATCCGGCCTACACTTTGAGAGATGACCACGATTCCCGACTTTACCCTCGAAGCAGGACTTCCTGCCAATCTTGACGCCGAGAAGACAATTCTTGGCGCAATCCTGCTGGACAACGCCGCGCACGCTGAGGCCGCCGAGCGGCTGGAACCGGACGACTTTTCACTGGACTCGCACCGGCGGATCTTCCAGCGAATGACCGACCTGCGCGACTCGGGGCGGGCGATCGACATTGTGACGCTGGCCGAGGAGCTGGCCCGCTACAAGGAAGTCGAAACCGTAGGCGGCGTGGCCTATCTTGCCTCACTGACCGAGGGACTGCCGCGCCGGCCGGTGATCGAAGAGTATATCCGCATCGTCAAGGACAAGAGCCTGCTGCGCCGGCTGATGGGGATCTGCTCGGCGGCAATCGCGCGCGCGGCCGACCAGAGCGAGACGGCGCTGGAGGTGCTGGGCGACGCCGAGGCCAGGCTGCTGGAGGTCAGCGAAAAAGGCATTACGCGCGGCCTGCAGCCGCTGGACCAGATCGTCGCCAACTCCTTCGGCTCCATCGACAACCTCTACAAGGAGAGCCGCGAGGTCACCGGGCTGGCGACCGACTTTACGGATTTCGACCGCATGACCAGCGGGCTGCAGAAGGGCGAGCTGGTCATCATCGCCGCGCGGCCTTCGATGGGCAAGACGGCGTTTGCCATTAATCTGGCGCAGAATGCGGCGGTGAATCACGGCGCAACGGTGGCCATCTTCAGCCTGGAAATGAGCAAGGAGTCGCTGCTCAGGCGCATGCTGGCCTCGCAGGCGTGGGTGGATCAGCGCAGGCTGCAGCAGGGTTTTCTGGGGCGCGAAGACCACATGAAGCTGCAGAATGCGCTCAATCAACTGGTCGAGTCGCGGATGTATATCGACGACACAGCGGGCATTTCGCTGGCGGAGATGCGCGCCAAGGCGCGCCGGCTGCGGCAGACCGCGGGCGCGCTGGATCTGGTCGTAGTCGATTATCTGCAGCTGATGTCGGCCACCCTGCCTGCGGCGGGCGGCAAGAAGTACGAGAACCGCACACAGGAAGTGTCGGCGATTTCGCGCGGGCTGAAGGCGCTGGCCAAGGAGCTGGACGTTCCGGTAGTGGCGCTGTCGCAGCTGTCGCGCTCGAGCGAGCGGCGCGGAGACGACAAGCGGCCCATGCTGAGCGACCTGCGCGAATCGGGCGCAATCGAGCAGGACGCCGACGTGGTGTGCTTCATCCATCGCGAGGCGTATTACAACCGCGACGAGGAGATGTCGGAATCGGACAGGGCGAGGTCGGAAATCATTATCGCCAAGCAGCGTAACGGCCCGACGGGCACCGTATACCTGAACTTTATTGCGAAGTACACGCGGTTCGATAATCAGGACACCGTGCACGAGGCATAGGCGCGCAACAAAAACCCTGAAAAAAGCCCTCGCCGCCGGCCCGGCTCACAGATCGTTGAGGATCAGAGCGACGCGGCCGGCCAGAAGGTCGCTGGGCGATTCTCCCGGCTGCACCTCCACCAGATCGACCGGGAAAGCGATGTTGAACGGGCGCAGAACAACACGGTTCGACAGATAATCCACGTAGCGAAGGCGCAGATGGGCGCCGTGACGGACCGCATACAGGTTGGGCCTGTCGGGCCGGTAAGGGAGCAGCGAGTTGTAATGGCGGTCGATGAGCGCGATGGCCTCGGGCATGACCAGCGGGTCCATGGCCAGCGCGTCGGCGGCCGGGACGCGCACGGCGACGAAGCGCTGCCAGGCGCGGCGCGCATGCGAGGCGCGAGCCCGCGTGGACTCGAGCAATCCTGCCGGCAGATGCAGCATAAACTGGACGGACGAAGGGCGAATGAAGGGCTCGAAAAGAGCCACCGGGTGCGAGACGACGGGCACTGAGTCGCGCTCGCCCTCGAGCCCGGCGCGCGGGGCGTGCGCGCCGGCCGGCAGCAGGTCCTGGACCGTAAGATGCTGCGCGGAGAGAATGCGGTCCATGGCTTCGAGCGAGAGCTGCCGCCGGTTGCGGAGAAAATTCGAAAGGTGCGATTGCCCGAATCCGGTCTGCCGGGCCAGAAGAGAGACGCTGAGCGTGCCCCGCTGAATTCTGCGCAGAAGTTCCAGCCTGAGGCGCTCATGCATCTGGGTGAAATTCATCTGTGGATTTTTCGCCGCAGGAAATAGGAGCGGCTTTCCGCTCTTTGCACGCAGAAATGCGCCGGGGCGGGTTGCCTCCTATTTTCTGTGGTTCTCGCTCGAAAGCAAAGCGCATCTGCGGAAAAATGGGCGCGAATGTTGACGCATCATCGCCGGATCACTACAGTGTCTCTACTTCAATCAGCAAAGGCTTGAGGATTTTCATGGGAACTCATTTCAGTATGCAGAGTTTCCGCAGGGGATATTTCTCTCTCTGCGGAGCAGACTGTGAAGATGCACCGGAGGATGCAATGTGTCCTGTGATTCCGATCCCTGCCCGAGGGCCGCTGCCGGCCGCGGGCGAGCCTGAGCAATCGCTCCACGATCTGCGCGCAGTAGTCATGACACTACAACCAGGAACACGGAAGGCAATCCCTTTATCAGGACAGCAGAATCCTGAGTTGCCAGCCTTGGTGCTCTACATCCGCGGAAGCATGAGCGAGAGCCGCGTCCGCGTGCAACACAAGACCCAACGGAGAAACAGTCATGGAAGTGCGCGTGCACGTAAAAATTTGCGAGGGGTGCGGATGTCTTTGGTACCGCGCCCATACCCAGCAGAGCGTCTACTGCAGAAAGTGCGAAAGAAGACTGAGCGATTTCCCTTCGCCTGCAAGCCGAAAACGGCGCGGGCGGCCGGCGCGCGAAGGGCCACGGAACGTGTTGCGCCAGAGCGGGCGGCCGCAGCACGGCCATCTGGGCCGGCTGTGGGCGGTAGCTGACGCGGCGGGAGGTGCGCTATGAGCGCGGCTCTCCCGTTGCCTATCCACCCCGGCGGCCCACGGCTGGTTGCCGGCAATCCCATAACGGTCAATGCAAGCCTGGCCCAGGCGGGCCGGCAGATTCGGCAAAGGAGATGGGGCGAATACGAAGCGGAGCGTTGGAAGCGGCGGCAGAAGCCCGCGGCCAACCTGGCCTTCTATCGCAGGCACACGGAAAAGATGCTGCGGCGATATCTGTATGCATCCAGCCAGGTCGGGCGGGCGCCTTCGGTTCTGGCCGATCCGGTGGGCCGGGGCTGGGCGTCAAGCCGGCCGGTGCGCACCTTCGAGGACGCCATGATCTTCGTGCTCGACGTGGAGGCATGCCTGAAGCGGCTGAATGCGCTGGATCAGCAGCTGCTCAGCCGCGTGGTGCTGCAGGAATACACACAACTGGAGGTGGCGGCGATGCTGGGCATGGCGCCTCGCACAGTGTGCACCAGGCTGGCCCTGGCGCTTGACAGCCTGACCGAACTGCTGCTCGAGGCCGGGCTGCTGCTGTTGCCGCACCAGTAGTTAACTGTGGTCATGTGAAGACGGCCGGCAGAGAGCAAAATCTGCCGGCCGTTTTGCCGGAGGCCAATGTCGATCGCAAACGTACATCCGGCCCGGACGTTGCGAAGCAGAGCGCCACAACTCGAAAGAAAAACCACCTGAGACCAAGCCGCATTGGTATTAGCCATCATGGCGCGGCCAACCACCCGCTCCGAAATACTTGACAATTTGCAATCCATTATTTGAGACTGATGGGCGCTCGAAAATGAGGTCTGACCTCAAGAACAAAAAGTTGAGCGAACCAGGAAACGCTTGCAAGAACACTGCTGCGCTGCGCATCACCCCAGATCGGTTCAATGGAGGCAACAAGATGCAATCGAGAAGGAAATCTCTGCGGCAGCGTTGCCGCTGGTGTGTTCAGATTATCGCTTCGCTCGCGGCTGTTCTCGGGTGTGCTCTGGTTGGGCACGCGCAGATCGCAGGCACGGCAAGCGTGCAGGGAACTGTTACCGACGTCTCGGGCGCAGTGGTTGCCAATGCGACAATCACTATTGTCAACGCCTCAACCCGGGTGCAGCAGCAAACCAAGAGCGACGGAAGCGGCGTGTATGCCTTT
>DATGLJ010000216.1:0-20116 GCA_035294185.1 Occallatibacter sp.
AAAACGTGGTGAAATGCTTTGCAAGCTTCTCGATTTCTGCTCCACTCCGCAGGCGAGGAAACGTTGAAGAGCAAAGCCAGTTTTTGCTCAGCGCGATTTAACTTGCCCGACGGCGGGAACGTCAATGCGGACGCAGGATCATTTTGGAATAGTACATATGGACTATACGGCGGTGGAGGCGGATGAGGGCCTGAAAGGGACCGGGGCGTTATCCAGGAGCGGAGCGGCGACGGTGCAGGGAAGGCCGAAATGAGGAACTGCTGTCGTTCGCAGGCGATTGCCGAAAGGAATGAAATCGATTACACTTCCTTTGCATTTGGAGGAACGCCCATGGATCGACGCGAATTTGTCAAACGGAGCGCGGCCGTCTCCGCCGCGGCAGCTTTCCCCGGCCCTGTCCAGGCTTTTGCCCGGACTCCGGCCGAGAGGCCGAACGTGCTCTATGTCTTCAGCGATCAGCATCGCGCGGCCTCCTTGCCGGGCGAACCCTTCAATCAGGCCCTCGCGCCCGCCTTCGAGCAGTTCCGCAGAGAAAGTCTCTCCATGGATGCCTGCATCTCAAACTATCCTCTGTGCACGCCTCATCGCGGAATTCTGATCAGTGGTTTGTATCCCTGGCAGTCGCAGATCGTCCACAACGGGCAGACGCTGGAACCGCGCATGACCGGCCTGGGCGAAGCCTTTCGCCGCGCCGGATATCAGACCGGATACGTGGGTAAATGGCATCTGTATCACGGCGAGAATACCTTTGTCCCGAAAGGTCCGTATCGCTTCGGGTTTGAGGAATGGCGCGTCTGGGCCAACACCAATCAACACTACGATGGCATCACCTTCGATCCGGAGACCGGAGAGCGCATCGCGATGCCCGGCTACCAGCCTGCGCGCATGACAGATCAGGCGCTCGACTTCATTGCCAAGCAAAAAGACACTGGAAAGCCGTGGTTTCTGGTGCTGAGCTGGAATCCTCCGCATCCTCCTTTCGATCCTCCGCCTGAGGAGAAGGACCTGTACAAGGAGAATGAACTCAGGTTCCGTCCCAACGTGCGCCTTTCGACGCCTGCCGATAAGATCGTCAACCCTTATCCGCAATTGCAATCCTTTGAGACTCTGCGGCAGGCCGAGCAGGGCTATTACGGGGCGATCACCGCCATCGACAGGGAGTTTGCCCGGCTGCTGAAGGCGTTGGACGACAACGGAATGGCACGCAACACGATCGTCGTCTACACCTCCGATCACGGGGAGATGATGGGATCGCATGGCCACATGGCCAAGCAGATGCCCCATGAAGAATCCTGCCGCGTTCCGTTTATGGTTCGGCTGCCATGGATGCCGAAGAAGGGAAGAAGCTCGAAGGCGCTCTTTGCCTCGATCGATATTTACCCGACCCTGTGCGGTTTGGCCGGCATTCCGGCTCCTGCACACTGCAGCGGCCGCGATCATTCCGCGCTGATGCGCGGCGAGGGCGCCTTTGAGGAGGCGGAGATGGTCTTCCTGATGAATGAGCAGGGGCCTCCCAACCGCATGGAGGTGAACGTCCCGACCTATCGCGGCGTTCGCACGAAGACGCATACCTACGCCGTTCAGCTGGATGGGCGCTGGTGCCTGTACGACAATGTGGCCGACCCTTATCAGGTAAGGAATCTCGTGCGTGAGCCGAAATACAAGGATCTGGTCGCGAAGCTCGACAGCGCGCTTATCGGCTGGAGCAGATCGATCGGCGATCCATTCCCCTACGACAAGGCGCTGGGCGCGTACTCGTCTTATCCTGCGGCGTAGTGCGGTTATGTGTTGGGCAGTCCGGTCCTGCCGGCTGTCCGGGGCGCAGGCGCGTGAGCCGGAGCCAGGGAATTCGGCGCGCTTCTGAGCATCGGCAGGAAAGAGAAGGAATTGCCAATCAAAAAAGCAGCAGCCGTCAGGCAGGCGGCTGCTGCTTCGTTAAGGGGCGCATCAGAAGGACAGGTTCGCTCCGATCTGGGCGATGCGCCCAATCCCGTTTGTCGTTGCTGTAATGATTCCGAAGTTGCTCGCCGTGACCCCGCTGTTCGGATTGGCGAAGTGCGGGTGATTCCAGGTGTTGAAGAACTCGCCGCGCACCGTAAAGATCATCGACTCATGAATGGGAAAGGTTTTGTGGATGCCCGTATCCCAGTTGTCCAGGCCGGGGCCCGTGAGGATGTCGAATCCGGATGTGCCATAGAACCAGGGATTGCCGCTGGTGTTGTGCGGGTCGGTAGCGGGATTGACGAAGCATGCCGAGCCCACGACCGGATCGACCCCGGTGAATAGCCAGTACATTCCGTTCGATCGGAGATTTTTATTCACCAGCTCGGTTCTGCCGTTGCAGTAGCGATCGGCCTTGATGTTGGCGGGCGACCAGTTGGTATTGTTGGGGGCGGAGACTGAGAACGGCAATCCGCTCCGCATAGTGACGATTGCATCCACGTTCCACCCTCCAATGATCCCATCGAGCACGGGATTCATGCCTCGTCCAAAGGCGCGATCGCGCCCGACCGGGATGTCGCCCACGGCGCTGATCACCGCCGAATACGCCACGTTGGATGTTGTCGGTCCCCAATCGCAGCGGAAGCAGCTCTTGTCCTGATTGAGCGTGCCATTGCTTCCTTCGGTCGCATCCGAGAGCGCCTTTTGCCATGTGAAGTTGGCCAGAATGCTGAGCCCCTGCGTGAACTGCCGCTGAAATTTCACCAGCATCGCGTTGTAGCTGCCGTTGGCAATGGTATTGACTTCCTGCATGTACGAGTACTTGGGGTAATAGGGATTGCCGGCGGCAATGTTGTAGGTCTGCGAGCCAGGCGAGGAGCCGTCCCAGGGGTCCCAGTTCTTCTGCAGGTGATGCGCTTCGTTGCCGATGTAGCCGATATCGAGCAGGTAGGCTTTGGCGAAGGTGTGCTGAAGATCGAGGTTCCACTGCGAGATGCCGGGCGAGTGCTGATGCGCTGAGAGGTACTGAATGGCGCCGGTAATGGTTGGAACCTCGGCCGTGGTAATCTGGCCCACCGTCACCGGCGGCATGGCGTTGACGCCCATGACATACGTGGGGTTGGGACTGGTGGTGGGATTGCTCACCTGGTTGTTGACGGAGATGTATTGGGACACGACGGAATACTGCGCCGTGATGTCGTACTGGGTGGTGTAATACATACCCCAGCCCGCGCGGAGCAATGTGTCCTGCGCTCCCCACGGCTGCCACGTAAGGCCGATGCGCGGGGCAAAGTTGTCCATCGTCATCGAAAAGACTTCGGGGTTGGCGGTGCCCAGAGCGGCAAAGGTTTCCAGACCGGTTGAAAAATCGAAGCTGTGAATCAGGTTGCGATTGGTCTGGTCGGGCGGATTGGGCGGCGTGTTGGCGTACCAGGCCAGCGCAAGGTTTGCATTCAGGTTGCGAGTAATCTTCCAGGTGTCCTGAATATAAGGCTCGAATGTTGTCCAGCGGTAATGCGTCTTTGGCATGGCGATAGACTGCGCCGAAGTCAGGTCGCCGAGCAGAAAATCTGCGAATGCGCTGCCTGTTCCCGCCACCTGCGATACCTTGCCCGTACTGGTATTGAGGCTGGTCTGCGCAGTGAATACATCGTTGAAGTTGAACACGCCGCGGGCGTTGGCATTGGCGCTCGACTGCACGCTGCGCGTGTAGCCCAGGTCGCCGCCGATTTTGATCTGGTGATTGCCGTGCAGCCAGTTGAAGTTCTCGTGAATCTGATACACGTTGTCGATGTCGCCAAGCAGGCCGGTCGAGGTGCCGAAACCTGCGTAGCCGGCGATGTTGATTCCAGGCACGCCATTCGGGTCGCCGGTGCCGGTGATTCCCAGCGTGGTTTGGATGCCAGGCACTGAGCGGCCTTGATCGTAGACCGAATCCCGCACCATGCCCACATGCAGAGAGTTGACTTTGGTGGGGCTGAGCGTCGTCGTCCATCCCAGCGCTACGAACTCGGTGTCGAGCGGGTATGCTGTCCCTTGCTGCGGGAAGAGCCCTGGCTGGGTGTTTGGCGAATTGACCCACGATCCCTGTGCAAACAGTTGGTTCCTGTCGTTGAGGTCATAGTCGATGCGCCCCGTGATCTGGTCCGAATCAAGCGTGGTCTCCGGATTGCCGCTCACGTTGTTGCTGCCGGTAATGCTCGATCCCGGCAGATAGTAGGCGAGCAGGCCGGAGGTAGTCTTGTTAATGCGGTTGGAAGGAATCTTGTTGCCAGGAAACTGCTGTCGCAGACCGGTGGCCGGATTGTAGGTGGCCGGGTCATAGATCGGCGGCAGGCCCGCGGCAGAAAAATCGCCATTGAACATCGCCTGCGTCGGCGTAAATGCAGAGGCGAACGCCGACGAATTTTGCCTGTACCCCTCGTAATTGCCAAAGTAGAACAGCTTGTTCTTTAATACGGGTCCTCCGACCGAGGCGCCGAACTGGTTCTGGTGATACGGGCCGGGAGCAGTCTGGCTGAAGTAATCGCGCGCCTCCATCTGGTTGTTGCGCACGTATTCGTAAGCTTCGCCATGGATCCGGTTGGTGCCTGCCTTGGTAATCACGTCCACAATTCCTGGATTCGGTCCCATGTCGGGCATGAAGAAGCCGTAGTGCACCTCGAACTGATCGATTGCTCCGGTTGAGAGGTTCAGCGAAGTGTTGCCGGCGCGCGTTCCCACGGTGGAGATGCCGTCTACCAGGTACTGCGTAAAATCCGGTTCATTGCCGGCGATGTTGATCGATAACACCATGCTCGAGTGGCCGGTCTGAGCGATGGCCGAATTGGCAGCGCCCTGATTGGCTTGTGTGGCGCCGGAAAGCAGCCCGAGCTGCAGAAAGTTTCTGCCGTTGAGCGGAAGCTGCTCCACGCTCTGCGGCCCGATCACGTTGCCAAGATCGTTCGATTGCGGCTCCAGCAGGTTCGACAATCCATTGGCCTGTACGGTTACCGACTGCGCCTGCGCGGCGATGCTCAGCGAGGCGTTTTCCGTCGCCCGCTGACCTACAGTAATGGTGAACTGAGTCAGATTGAAGGTTGCGAAACCGGCCTTTTGCACCTGCAATGAAAAGACCCCGGGGGGCACGGCGGGAAATACATAGTTGCCGGCGTTGTCGGTTTGCGTTTTCAGGGCCACCCCGGTGCCGGTGTTGATCAGCGTCACCTGAGCGCCGGGCACCGCCGCTCCGGTCGTATCGGTCACAGCGCCCTGCAGGGAAGAGTCGACGCTCTGTGCTCGCGCTGCGGGCGCAATCGCCGCCAGCCCCAGCGCCAGAATGCCGGGGATGAAAATTTTCCGTAATCCGAACCTCATTTTTTGGCTCTCCTTAAAAAACTCGAATGGCTGCAGCGGAAACCGGCATCGGCAGAAAAACGCCAACGGGCCGTCCCTCGTGGCGAAGCAATGACAGGAATCGGCGTGTCAGCGGCCCGTGGGCGGTTGCCGCGGTTCTGCCTGCTGTCGCCTCCGGATTTCGCCATTCGATGTAAATGATTACATCGCGAAGTAGATTATGTCTCCGAGCGGCGCTTGTCAACAGGATTCTTGCGGCGAAGAGGAATCTGCATGCTGCGCGGAAAGGCGAAGAGACAGCTTGCGCGATCCGGCGCGCCCATTGACAGTGCACCGGCGCCTGCTTACAATCTTTCCCGTTGTAAAGCTTTTCATAAATGCGCGCGTTTCTGAGCGCGCCCCCTTTGCAAGCCGGGGGGGGATTTGATCTGCGAGGCGGGCTTCCGGAAATGACGGGTTATTCAAAAGCAGCGGCTGCGGACTGTTCTCCCGATCCCCTTACGGCCGCATCTGCTTCCGCAGCCTATAGTCCATGCGGACTATTTCCAGATGATCCTGCGCGCGCATTGACCTTTGTGACGTACGGCAAGTTAAATCACGCTGGACAAGATGGCATTGCTTTTAAGCTTTTACTTCGCCCGCGGGCCAAACGCGGAAATCGAGAAACATGCGGAAGCATTGTGCCTGCGCATATTTCACAGAGATCGATCATATCTCTCAAAATGGCCGTTTTCTCTATTGCCGCGGCTCCGGTCCGGGAGCTGTTTCTGTGGCTCGTGCGATGGCGGCTTTATAGGTCAGCCCGGGTGTCGGGCTGCATCGATCACCTCGTTGAATCATTGAAAGGAGCCAGGTCGTGACGAACAGATTTTTCGGATTCCGATGGCTGCTCGTAGCCGCAGTTGCTTTGGGCGCGGCGGTCTATGGAGCGGCGCAGCAGCAGACGGCAGAACTGACAGGGTTAATCACCGACGCCAGCGGAGCCGCAGTGCCGGGCGCCACCGTCACCATTGATAATCCAGCGCGCGGCATCGAGGTAAAGGTTACTTCCAACGCCGACGGCATCTATGTCGCGCCGCTGCTGCCTCCCGCCGACGGATACGAGATTACGGTCGCCAAGGCCGGATACCGGCAGCTTACCCGCGGCGGCATCACGCTTCTGGTGGCTCAGACCGCCACCGTGAACCTTGCCCTGTCTGTAGGCGCTTCCGACCAGACCGTGATTGTCAGCGGAGCGCCTCCTCTGCTGGATGCGCAGACCTCGTCCATCGGTCAGGTAATTCAGGCGCGCACCATTGCTTCGCTGCCGCTGAATGGCCGCAGCTCGTTCCGGCTGATTCAGCTCACTCCCGGGGTTACTTTCAATCAGGCGGCGTACGGCCAATTCGGCGATGTGCCGGTGAACACAACCTGGGACACTTCCTTTTCCATCAACGGAGGGCAGGCTCAAAGCAACGAAATCCTGATTGACGGCGTGCCCAGCGAGGTGGGTTTTTTCAACCAGATCACTACGATCCCCTCTGTCGATGCCACCGAAGAATTCAAAGTGGAGAGCAATAATCTCTCGGCCGAATACGGACGGTTCGCCGGCGGCGTCATCAATGTGACCACGAAATCGGGCACCAACGATCTGCACGGCGCAGCCTTCGAGTTTCTGCGCAACTCTGCGCTCGATGCCAACGACTATATCGATAAGAGCAAGGGCGTGGCGATTCCGCCGCTCAAAATGAACCAGTACGGCGGCGCGCTGGGCGGTCCGGTGGTGCTGCCCCGCCTGTACCACGGGCGCAATAAGACATTCTTCTTTGCCGACTACCAGGGCACCAGCCGCATTCAGGGAACCACATTCCTGGGCACGGTGCCTACCCAGGCGCAGCGTAGCGGCGATTTCAGCCAGACCTACAACGCCAAAGGGCAACTGGTCACAATCTACAACCCCTTTTCGACCAGGCCGGATCCCAACAATCCCGGCCACTATATCCGCGATCCGTTCCCCAATAACAAGATCACGAACATCGATCCGGTGGCCAAAAATATCATCGCCTACTACCCCATGCCCAATACCCAGGGGGCGCCTTACACCAATGCCAATAACTACATCAGCAATGCGCCCTTATCGGTTGGCCAGGATGAGGGCGGAGTTCGCATCGACCAGAACGTCAACGACCATTACCATTTCTTCGGACGCTTCGGTTGGCTGTTGACCAACCTGACGCAGCCGAACACCTTCGGCAATGTGGCGAGCGGCGGCTCAGGCGCAGTCGGCACCACGGAATTTCACAACTGGTCGTTTGCATTCGACAACACGGTTACCATCAGCCCCACCTTGCTGCTGACGGTGGACTACGGCTATGCCCGCTGGTTTCAGTCGCGCCAGACTCTTAGCTATGGCTTCGACAACTCCAAGCTCGGCTTCCCTGCGCAGTTTGTCGGTCTGGTGACCATTCCTATGTTTCCCTCGATCAACGTCACCAGCTACTCGGGGATGAATGGACAGAGTTACCTGTTGAACGGGAACGATTCGCATGCGCTGATTGTGTCGCTGACCAAAATCCTGGGCCGGAACACTCTTATGGCAGGCGCGGATGTCCGCATGCATCTGATCAATTTCTTCAACGTAGGCAATGCCGCCGGTCAATTCAACTTTGCGCTCGCGCAGACCCAGGGCCCGGATCCGAACGTCGCCAGTTCAACCGCAGGCAATGCGCTGGCCAGCCTGCTGCTCGGCGCCGGCAGCAGCGGTTCGATGCCGATCGGCGCCGGCGATGAGCTGAGGGACTGGTATACGGCCGGATTCCTTCAGGATGATTTTCGCGCCACCAACCGCCTGACCTTGAACCTTGGCCTGCGCTACGAGCAGGAGAGCCCTTATACCGACCGGCATAACAAGTTGAACTACTTTAATCCGAATGTGCCCAGCCCGGCCCGCAACTCCTCGTTCCCCAATTTGACCGGCGGACTGGTCTTTGCCGGCGTTGCCGGGGGCTCCGACGATGTTTACGACTGGAACATCAATCACTTTGAGCCGCGGCTCGGTTTTGCCTACAATCTGTTCCGGAACACCGTCGTGCGCGGCGGCGCCGGCCTGGTGTATGCGCCGCTCGAAATCAGCAACAACGCCGTCGGCTTCACTCCGAACACCGGCTTCAGTTCTTCGACCAGTTGGGTTACCTCGCTGAACGGCGGTCTTAACCCCTATAACCTGCTCAGTAATCCCTATCCGCAGGGCCTGGTGCAGCCTACTGGAAACTCGCAGGGAGCTGCAACGGCGCTCGGCCAGTCGGTCAGCGTGTGGGATGCGCATCCCAAAACTCCGCTTAGCTATCAATGGAACTTCGGCATCCAGCAGCAGCTGCCCTCGGCCATTCTGGTCGAGGCCGCTTACGTGGCCAGCCGCGGCCTGCATTTGACCCATAACTTCGACTACGACGCTCTCAATCCGGAATATCTGAGCATGGGATCGGCTCTGCAGAGTAAGGTGCCGAACCCATTCCAGCCCTACGTCAGCATTGGCGCGCTTTCCCAGCCTACGGTGACCGAGCAGCAGCTCCTGTTGCCGTTTCCGCAATTCACCGATGTTTCCGCCGTCAATCAGACCTGGGGCGACTCCGATTATCAGTCGGCGCAATTCAAAGTGAACAAGCGCACCACGCACGGCATCAGCATGCTCGCCGTCTACACCATCAGCAAGTGGATGTCGGATGTCACGGTGGCCGATGCGCCCATCGGCACCACCAACAATACTGCCGTTCAGAACTGGTACAACCTGAGCGCAGAAAAATCGCTCTCGGAGAACGACATTCCCCAGGATCTGATTCTGAATGTCGTGGCGGACCTTCCCTTCGGCCGAGGGCAGCGTTTCCTCAGCGGACTGCACGGCCCGGCTGAAAAGCTGCTTGGCGGCTGGAGCGCTTCCGGCATTCTCACCGAGCAAAAAGGATTTCCGCTGGCCCTTTCGGCTCCTGATACCGGGCCGGGCGATCGTCCAAACGCCGTTCCCGGCGTCAGTCCCAGGCTCTCGTCTTCGCGTCCCATTGCTCAGAAAGTTCAGGAGTGGTTTAATGTCAATGCGTTTTCGCTTCCGCAGCCCTGGCAATTCGGCAATGTTTCGCGAACTATCGGCTCGGTGCGCAGTCCAGGTGTGCATAATCTCGACTTCGCTCTTACCAAGACAACGCAACTCTACGAGAGGTTGAATATGGAGTTCCGCGCTGAGGCCTTCAACCTGACCAATACGCCGCACTTCGGACTGCCCGATACCAACATGGCGGATCTTACCTTTGGCCAGCTCAATACCATGTTGCCGTCGCCGCCGCCTCGCGAACTTCAGTTTGCGGCCAAATTCACGTTCTGAAATGAGCGGCGCTTCCTCCACTTCGCGCAGAATCCGGTGCCTGCAGGCGCCGATTCTGCGCGGCTCAACCGGGATTTCGATTCTTTAAGGAACACGCAATCATGAATCGGCGCGACCTCATCAAATCTTCGCTCTTCACGGCCGGCGCGCTTGCGGCGGGTTCGGCTCCCGCGCAGCCGGGCGCGGACCAATCGAACAGCCACATCTGGCCGAATCCGGTCAGCGAGCTGGGCGGCGCGCCCATGCCGAACATCCTGTGGATATGCCCCGACATGCAGAGGTTCGACACGATTGAGGGGCTGAACAACGACCATATCCGCACTCCCAACCTTCGCAAGCTGATGGCCGAGTCGGTGACCCTGACGCACACTTACGTGCAGAACCCGGTGTGTTCGCCCTCGCGGGCCAGTTTTCTTACCGGCCGTTATCCGCATACCACCGGGCTGCGCGCGCTGGGCCAGCGCATCCGTCCCGACGAGCGGCTGGTTACGCGCATCCTTTCCGACGCCGGCTATGCCTGTGGGCTTTCCGGAAAGCTCCATCTTTCCCCCACTTTCGGCGGCCGCCTCGAGGATCGCATCGACGACGGCTACAGCGTCTTCGACTGGAGCCACGACATTTCCAACCTGTGGCCGGGCCATAACATGTGGCGCGTATGGCTGAACGAGCAGGGCGTGAAGTGGCCGAATCCTCCGAAAGGCAATGACGCCCTCGCCTGGGGCGTTCCCATCGATCCGAAATACACCCAGACCGCGTGGTGTTCGGACAGAGCCATCCAGTTCATCCGCGGCCAGCGCGATTTCGGTCCGTGGCTGATGTCGGTGAATATCTACCAGCCGCATGCTCCCTACTGGCCTACCGAGACATATCTTGATCGCTACAATCCAGCCGATATTCCCAGTCCCAATTACAAGGAAGGCGAGCTGGAGAACAAGCCCATCTATCAGAAGATCGATCACGAATCCGCATCGGGCGGCCATGGCGTCTCCTTCACGCGCACTTCCGATCTCGAACATCGCAGGATGAAGGCTGCCTACTATGCAATGATCGAGCAGGTGGATACCGAAGTCGGCCGCATGCTGCAGGCGCTGGAAGAGACCGGCCAGGCCGAAAACACCATCGTGATCTTCATGAGCGACCACGGCGAGATGCTGGGCGATCACGGCATCTTCCTCAAGGGGCCGTATTTTTACGAAGGAGCAATCCGCGTGCCCATGATCATTCGCTGGCCCGGCCGCTACAAGGCGGGTTTGCGCAGCGATGCGCTGGTCGAGATGGTGGACCTGGCTCCGACACTGCTGGAGGCGGCGGGCATTCCCATCCCTCTCGGCATGCAGGGCCGTTCGCTTACTCCGCTTCTTACCGGCAAGACCACGGAGCACAGGGATTCCATTTATTGCGAGTACTTCGATTCCCTGGCGCTTTACGATCCGCCGCCGATGGCCGTCTGCGTAAGAAACGAGCAATACAAAATCGTCTACTACCAGAAACTCAAGTCGGGCGAACTCTACGACCTCGAAAAGGATCCCGATGAAACCTATAACCTGTGGGATTCCTCCGGTGCGCGCGCCGCGCGGGAAGAAATGATGCGTCTGATGATGTCGCGCGTAATCGACACGGTTGATCCAATACCGGAGCGGAAGTGTCTCTGGTAGTCCGGCGCATCTTTGCGACTATCCCGGATGCGCCGGCAGGGGCAAAGCGCCCTTCGGCAAACCGGCTTTTCTGCCGGGCCGTTTCCGCTCTGCCCGTGCGGTCTTTATCGCTGTTCCGCCGGCAGCGCAATTGACAGGGAACGCGCGGCGGAGTTTATTTGTAAAGGGTTACAAAGCCCTGCGGTTTTTGCTTTGAATGGTTGCGTAAAAGATTCGAGGAGTTCGACTGTGCCGATTCCGGAAAACACGATTACGCGGCGCCGGTTTTTGAATACGGCATCTGCGGGCGCGCTTGCCTTGTCTCTTGAGCAGGGCCAGGCGGCGAAATTGCTCAAAGGACAGAAACAGCCCAACATCCTCTGGATCATGTCGGATGAGCACAACCCGCACATCGCCGGCTGCTACGGCAATCGGCTTATCCGTACCCCGAACATCGATTCGCTGGCGCAGAGCGGGATTGTTTTCGACGGCCACTACTGCAACTCGCCCCTCTGTGTCCCATCGCGTCTTTCGCTGACAGCAGGCAAGTATGCTTCGCGCGTTGACGTCTGGGGTTTAACGTCCTGGCTGCCAAGCGCCGATATTGCCTCATTGCCGCGCGTTCTCAATGCCGCCGGCTATCGCTCCTACCTTTGCGGCAAGCAGCACTACGATTACACACGCCGTTACGGCTTTACCGAGGTGGGAGGGAATTTCAATAATTGGTATAAGACCGGTCTTGGCGAACGGCTGCCGCCTACGCACCTGACGCAGGCGCGTCTCTCGCCGCGCTTCAACAACTTCCATCCCGGCGACCACAGCGGCGTTCTCGATCACGACCGCAAGGTCACCGCCGGAGCCGTGGAATTTCTTTCCAGGCGGCAATGGGACAATGACAAGCCGTTCTTTCTCTTCGTGGGCTACCTGGCTCCTCATTTTCCGCTCATCGTTCCGCAGGAGTACTGGGAGCGCTACCGCGGCAAAGTCGATATGCCGGTGATCCCCGATGGATTCCTCGATACGCTGCCTCTGAACTACAAAGTGCAACGGGCCGGATTCGAGGAAATCGGCGTTCCCGACGACACCGTGCGCCGGGGGCGCGAGCTGTACTACGGGCTCACTGACTGGGCAGATACTCAAATCGGCAAAGTGCTGGCCGCTCTGCGCATGCATCCTGAGGTTGCCGAAAACACTGTTATCATCTATTCGTCGGATCACGGCGAAAACATGGGCGAGCACGGCATGTGGTGGAAAAATTGCATGTTCGAGCAATCCAGCCGCGTCCCGCTCGTTATCTCCTGGCCGGAGCGCTGGCGTGGCGGCCAGCGCCGCCAGGGCGCATCCTCGCATATGGACCTGGTGCAGACGGTTGCCGATATAGCCGGTGCGCGCACTCCCGGCGACTGGAACGGCGCGTCGATGCTGCACTGGATGGATCATGGAAGCGCACGGTGGAAAGACTACGCAGTCAGCGAGTATTACGCCCACAACACCGCCTCCGGATACGTGATGGTGCGCTCCGGCGACTGGAAGTACGTCTATCACACCATCATCGACAAAGATCATCCGGCCGAGCGCGAGCTGTACAACCTGGCCGCCGACCCGGGAGAATTCACGAATCTGGCGGCGCTGCCCGAGCACCGGCAGCGGATCGAGGCCATGCACCGGCTTATGGTCAGGGAAGTGGAAGGCGATCCTGACGAAACCGAACAGCGGTCGCGATACCAGTTGAGCCGCGGCTATCGGCGCACCGATCCGCGGCCGCAGGGAAGCGGCGACATGGCCTAGCGGCGCGGAGGCCGCGGCCTGACGGCACGCCGGCGCTTCGCGGATAAATTGATAGCGGCGTCTCGAACGGCTCCGGCGCACATCGGCATCTATTGAGGTTTTTCCTGAACATGTGGAGTTCATCTGTCCCGAAGATCGGTTTTGTCTGCGCAGCTCTGGCGCTGCTGAACATTGCAACCGCGCTGCAGGCGCAGGATGCCGGAGCCGTTCACGCTCCGGCAGTTCCACTGGTCGCGCACGATCCCTATTTCAGCATCTGGTCCATGTCTGACCGTCTCACCGGCATTCCTACCGAACATTGGACCGGAGTGCAGCAGGATCTCTACGGCGTGGTGCGCGTCGATGGCAAAAACTACCGATTTCTCGGCGCCGCTCCGCGTGGCAGGGATGCTGTTCCTGCCCTCGATCAGGTCCGCGAAACCATAGCGCCCACGCGCACCGTCGCGATTCTGCAGAGCCCTGAGATCGAGTTGACGGTGCAGTTTCTCAATCCGCTGATCCCGGAAGATATGGAGCTGATGTCGCGGCCGGTCACTTATCTGAGTCTGGAGGCGAAGTCGCGCGATGGAAAACCGCACGATGTCGTTTTCTACCTGGATGCGGCAGGCACGTTGGCTGTCAACGATCCGGGGGAGAAAGTCGTATGGTCCCGCGCCGCGATTCCCGGGCTGGACCTGCTGCGGATCGGAACGGAGAATCAGCCTGTGCTCCAGCGGTTTGGGGATAACGTCCGCATCGACTGGGGGCAGTTCTACATTGCAGTTCCGCAGGACGAGCATGCGCTGACGGCTGCCGGAAATCAATCCTATAGAAAAGCCTTCCTTGAAACGGGCGCCTTTCCCGGCGCGGACGATATCGACGGCGCGCGAACTCCGCAGAGCCACTACCCGCCGGCGCCTTCGCTCAACGTCGCTCTGCCGGCAGGCGCCGTCGGTTCTGCGCCAGTAGCGCGCCATCTGCTGCTGGCCTACGACGACGGCTATTCCGTGCAATACATGGAGAGAAATCTGCTGCCTTATTGGCGGACGGCGTTTCCTTCTTTCGCCGCCATGCTCGAAGCCGCAGAAAAGCAGTATTCGGACATCGACCAGCGTTGCCGGCAGTATGATGCCGAGCTTGAAAGCGATCTCGAACGCGTCGGCGGCCGGGATTACGCCGGTATCGCTACGCTTGCCTTCCAGCAGGCGATCGCCGCTCACAAGCTGGTCGAAGACGAAAACGGAACTCCCTTTTTCATGCCCAAGGAGAACTTCAGCAACGGGTCCATTTCCACCGTCGATGTCATCTATCCTTCGGCGCCCATGTTCCTGCTGCTGAATCCCAGACTGGTGGAGGCTCAGCTGGAGCCGGTGATGCGCTATGCGGAGATGGCGCGCTGGAAGTTTCCTTTTGCTCCGCATGATCTCGGCGTTTACCCTCTGGCCAACGGCCAGCAATACGGCGGAGGCGAGATCGGCGAAGAAAATCAAATGCCGGTCGAGGAGTCGGGCGACATCCTGCTGCTGGTGGACGCCGTTTCCCGCGCCGAGCGCGATTCGAGCTTCGCCCGGCGCTATTGGCCGCTTCTTACCAGGTGGGCGGAATATCTCAAGGCCAAAGGCCTCGATCCGGAAAATCAGCTTTGCACCGACGACTTCGCCGGCCACCTGGCCCACAACGCCAATCTATCCATCAAGGCCATTGAGGCGCTCGATGCCTATGCGCAGCTGGCGCGTTTGCTCGGCTACTCCGGCGTTGCCGGCCAGTACGATGCGCTGGCGCATGAGATGGCGCATAAATGGATGGCCATGGCCGACGACGGCGACCACTATCGGCTCGCTTTCGACGAACCGGGGACCTGGAGCCAGAAATATAACCTGGTCTGGGATCGGATTCTCGGTCTGAATCTCTTTCCGGAATCGGTAGCCGCGAAAGAGATCAGCTTTTATAAGAGGCGCCTCAATCGCTATGGCCTGCCGCTCGATAACCGCGCCGCCTATACCAAACTGGACTGGGAGTTATGGACGGCCAGTCTGGCGCAGAGCGACAGCGACTTTCAGTCGTTTGTGACTCCCATCGTCGCCTTCCTGCGCGACACCATGCCTCGCGTCCCCATGACGGACTGGTACGACACGCTTACGGCAAGGCAGATGCATTTCCAGGCGCGTTCCGTTGTTGGCGGCGTGTATATAAAAATGCTCTCCGATCCCGGGATGTGGCGGAAGTGGGCGGAGTCTTCTTCTCCCTATCGGCGCTGATGCCTGCCGCCGATGCTGTCGCGCGGCATCGCCCCGCCCCGGGCCGGTCCGGACCGTATGCTACACTCTTGCAGTTAATGCCTCGCCGGAATGGAAGGAATGCATTTTGCCGGCTTTCGGCGCTTCTGAGGCCGAGGCGCGAAGCAACGGGTACTGACGGACCTTCTTTCTATGGACATTCTTCAGGTTGCCAAGCGGGCGGGCGTTTCCACGGCCACCGTGTCTCGCGTCATCAATGGCTTCCCAGGCGTGCGCCAGCAGACCATGGCCCGGGTGCGCAAAGCCATTGAAGAGACCAACTACGTTCCCAATCCCAATGCGCGCAGTCTGCGCGTGGGACGCACCCGCTTGTTCGGCCTGATCGTTTCCGATGTGAACAATCCCTTCTTCCCGGAACTGATCGATGCCTTCGAGTCTCTGGCGACTGCGCACGGCATTGAGGTCATCTTCACCCATACGAACTACGAGCTGGAGCGCCTGAATAGCTGTATCCGGCGGATGATCGAACGAAGCGTCGATGCGATCGCCATCATGACTTCGGAAATCGACGAGCACTCGCTGCGCCAGACTTCCAGGGCGGGCATACCGATTGTGTTGATGAACCAGCGGCAGTTGCGCGGCAGGTATCCGAATGTGCTGGTCGAGTACGCAACCGGTTTTCGCGAAGCGCTCGAGCATCTGCTGTTTCTGGGCCATCGCAATTTCGGATTTATCGCCGGCCCGCCGCAGCTAAGTTCGGCGCAGGGCCGCAAGGCCGCCTTTAAAAGCGTCCTGCGCTCCCATGGGCTGAATATCCGCCCGGAATGGATTGTCACCGGAGATATGCGCGTTGAGGGCGGCCGCGCCGCCATGCAGGAGCTATTGGAGCGCCGCCCCCGGCCCACCGCCGTGCTGGCTACCAACGACCTGATGGCGGTTGGGGCGCTGCAGGCCGCGCACGCCGCCGGCGTTCGTGTCCCCGAGGAGATTTCCCTCATTGGATTTGACGACCTGCCCATCGCTTCCATGGTTCATCCGCCTCTGAGCACGATTTGCCATCCCCGGCGCGAAGTGGCGGCCCGGGCCTTTGCCTGTTTGCAGCAGGGGCTGCAGGAGGGCAAAGCCTTGTCCGAGGTCGTTCTCCATCCGCATCTGGTCGTTCGCAGCTCCACGGCTGCGCCCTCGCGGCGGCGTCGCTGAGACTGCGTTCTTGACAGCGGCCGAGGCGCGCAACTATTCTGGGCGCGCATTTGAAATCCTTTACAATTCCTGCCGGATTTGGCGAACCAACCATCTTCGGGCCCTGGTGGAGGCTCATGAAAACACGAAGGCAATTTTTGCAGGCAGGCATTGCGACCGGCGCCTGCGCCATGCTGGCCGCAGGCCGCGACGGCGCGCAGGCCGGGCCGGCCGCGGGTGCGTCGGGGAAAAGGCCGAATATCGTCTTCATCCTCGCCGACGATATGGGCTTCTCCGATATCGGCTGCTACGGCTCCGAGATCGATACCCCTCACCTCGACGCATTGGCCAAAGGCGGCCTGCGCTTTACCGACTTTCACAACAGTCCGCGCTGCTGCCCCTCGCGCGCCGCTCTTCTGACCGGCCTCTACTCGCATCAGGCGGGCATGGGCATGATGACTTCCGATTATGGCCTGTACCCTTATCCAGCCTATGCGGGCGATCTCAGCCGGAAGTGCGTGACCATTGCCGAGGCTCTCAAGGCCGGCGGATACACCACCTTGATGACCGGCAAATGGCATCTGACCCCGCTCACCGCGGGGCGCAGCAATTATCCGCTGCAGCGCGGCTTCGACCGCTATTACGGCATCATCAACGGCGCGGCCAGCTATTTCGATCCCGCATCGCTGACGCTGGACAACGAGCCCATCGAGGTCGACAAAGACGACAAGGACTATTACCTGACCGACGCAATCGGCGATCGCTCCGTGCAATTCATCGCCGATGCCGCCAGCCAGGACCGGCCCTTCTTTCTTTATGCAGCCTTTACCGCCGGCCACTGGCCGCTGATGGCCCCCGAAGAGTCCATCGCAAAGTATAAGGGCCGCTACAGCAAGGGATGGGATGCGGTGCGCGCCGAGCGCCATGCCAGGCAGCTCGCCATGGGCATCGTGCGTCCGGAGTGGGGAATCACCGACCGCGATCAGAGGGTTCCGGCGTGGGAGCTGGCTTCATTTCACGACTGGGAGCAGCGCCGCATGGAGGTGTATGCCGCGCAAATCGACAAGCTTGATCAGAACATCGGCAAGATTGTCGGCAAGCTGCGGGAGCTGGGCATTCTCGAGAATACTCTGATCTTCTTTATGTCCGACAATGGCGGCAATTACGAGGAGATGGCGCGGGTCCGCGCCGATCAGAAGCGGCCGGCCTTTATGCCCTATCGCACCAAGGAGGGTCATGCCGTGGTTCCGGGCAACGATCCCTCCATCATGCCCGGTCCGGCGACCACCTATGCCAGCTACGGGATTCCCTGGGGAAACGTAAGCAATACGCCCTTCCGGCTCTACAAGCACTATGCCCATGAAGGCGGCATTTCCACTCCGTTCATTGTGCACTGGCCCGCGGGTCTCAAACGCACCGGCATTTCCCACGCCATCGGCCATGAAATCGATGTTATGCCTACCTGCCTTGACGTCGCCGGCGTGGCTTATCCCACAACCAGCCTGGCCGGAACTCCGCCGCCGCCTCTCGAAGGCAAAAGCCTGGTGCCTGTCTTCGAAGGACGCATGCTTTCCGAGCGCTCGCTCTTCTGGGAGCACGAAGGCAACTGCGCCGTGAGGGAAGGGAAGTGGAAGCTGGTCTCGCGCTTCCCCGATGCCTGGGAACTCTATGACATGGAGAACGACCGGACGGAACGGCGCGATCTGGCCGACCGCTATCCCGCCCGCGTCAGAAAGATGGCCGCCGATTATGCCGAGTGGGCGCATCGCGTCGGCGTGCAGCCATGGCCGATGCCGCAGACTCCTCCAGGGCCCATTCATGACGGCGCCATGCCTGCCCCGGATTATCTGCGCAGGGACCGCATTTAGAGCCTGCGTCCTGCTCGATGCGGAATCGAGCGGGGCGCTGCACAAACCTGGTGAAAGGGAAAGGAATGTACTTGCCTTCTGTTGTCCGCCATTTGCATGCGATGGGAATCCGCATGGCGCTCTGCGCCGCCTTCTGCTGCGCCGCCAGCGCTGCTTCGGCCCAGATTGCCGTAGCCCGACCCATGCCGCCCGTGGTCACGGTGCATGTCGGCGACGAGGGTTCCGAGCATGTCCCCGCCACGGTCTTCGGCAGCTTTCTTGAGCCTATCGGCAATTCCATCAACCAGGGCATCGTTGCCGAAGTTCTCACCAATGGCAGTCTTGAAGCCGGCCTGTGGAACCACGCCAATCTCGAAGAAATGTTTCGCGATCGGCCGGAACTGATCGAATCGTCCAACACGACCGGCATTCCTCTGCCCTGGCAGCCGCTGAACCCCGCGGCAGGCAACCGTTATGAGCTGCATGTGGGCGATGCGGCCAACAGCTGGCAGTCGCTTGAGGTCATGGGAACGCCGGACCAGCAGGTCGGCATCATGCAGCAGGTCTATCTGCCCGTGCAGCGCGAGTTAACCTACCGCATCTCGCTTTACGCAAAGCACCTCAGCGGTCCGGCCGAAGTGAAAGTGCTGTTTCGCGATACGCAGACCGGCCAGATTCTCGCCGAATCAAGCGTGGACGCAGCGGCGAAGGAGTGGACGAAATACACTACTACGCTGCATCTGGAGCCCGGCCGGGTGCGCCGCCTGCAGCCGGTCGACTTCGCCGTTGCCGTCGAGGGTACGGAGCGCGTCGATCTCGATGAGCTTTCCGTGATGCCGGCCGACGCCATTGGCATTTTCGATCCCGACGCCGTCGCCATGGCCAGGGCGATGCATGTCACCGAACTGCGGCTGGGCGGCAACTTCAGCTCCTACTATCACTGGCGTGACGGCATTGGCCCGCTCGATAAGCGCGTCACCATGAAAAACATCGCCTGGGGCATTCCCGAGTACAACCTGCTCGGCACCGATGAATTCCTCGAACTCTGCCGGCTGATCGGGGCCACGCCGCAATTCGATCTGAACATGGGCAGCGGAACGCCCGAGGAAGCCGCCGACTGGGTTCGCTACATTGGAGAGCGCTACCATGGCCCGGTAATTTACGAGCTGGGCAACGAACTGTATGGAAAGTGGCAGGTCGGCTATCCGACCATCGACCAGATCGCCGCAAGAACCCTGGACTTCAGCAGGGCCGTTCGCTCCGTCAATCCCGATGCGCCGCTGATTGCCACCGGCCTTGGTCCGGTTACCGACGGCAGGTGGAACGCAGCCCAGCTTTCCAATCCTCCGGGCACATTCGACTATCTTTCACTGCACTTCATCCTGGGCACCAATCATCCTGCGCTTGAGCAGGCCACGCCCGACTTCGCCGCCGCCGCCGCTTACGCCCTGCCGTATGCGGTTGGCCCTTACTTCGACAAGGTGCAGGCGCAGGTCGATTCCCATCCCGATCTGCGCGGCAAGGTCCACTTCGCCGTAACCGAGTGGCTCTTCAATAGCAAGGGCTATGGCGAGCGCAACTTCACCAACGAAAGCCCCAGCTGGATGAACGAGGGCGGCGCCGTCATGGCGGCCGGTTTCCTCAACACCCTTCTGCGACACACCGCTGAGGTGAAAATTGCCGACATGACCGGCATCATGGAATTCGCCGGCATCTGGAAACGCAAAGAGCAGGTCTACGCTGTGCCGGCTTTCTATGCATTTCAGATGTATACGGCAGTCAAGAACGATACTATTTTGCCCGTAACCACCGATTCCGGGC
>DATGLJ010000217.1:0-14504 GCA_035294185.1 Occallatibacter sp.
CTTCTGGTTCGGCGCATTTGGCGGAGGCGGCGACCGCGACGAACGCCGCGGCGGAATAGGCTCGATCCTGATGCTTCTGCTGGCGCCGTTTGCCGCTATGCTCATTCAGCTCTGGGTTTCGCGCACGCGCGAGTACGAGGCCGATGCCTCGGGCGCACACCTTACCGGCAACCCGTATGCGCTGGCCAGCGCGCTCGAAAAAATCGCCGCGGTGAGCCAGCGCGTTCCGCTGGTGGCCTCGCCCAACAACGCGCATCTGTTCATCATGCAGCCGCTGCTCGCCGGCGAAACATGGGCCAACATGTTCTCCACGCACCCGCCCATCCGCAAGCGCATCGAGCGGCTGATCGGCAGACCGTCGGTGCATGCGAACCAATGATCGCTCTATGAAGACTACTCTTCGCACGATCCTCTATCTTGCGCTCGCGATCTGGCTGGGCGCGGAGATTTTCTTTCCCGTAGTTGCAGCCGTCACCTTCACCACTCTCATGCCCGACGTACACGCGGCCGGAACCATTGTCGGCGCGCTGCTGCGCATTCTGCATCAGACCGGACTGTTTGCCGGCATTGTGGCGCTGGTGGTGCTGGCAGTTGCACCAGCGGCGCACATCTACCGGCCACGCGCGGTCCTGGCTCCGATGCTGCTGGTGCTCGTCATGATGCTCTGCACGGCGTATTCACAGTTCGGCATCGTTCCCGCCATGGAGCGCGACCGCCTTGCCGCAGGCGGCGCGATCGAACCCGGCGATACAAACAGTCCGTATGTGGCCGGCTTCAACCGGCTGCACCGGCGCAGCGAGCATGTGGAGGGCGCAATTATCCTGCTCGGGCTTGTGACCGTTGCGTTAATTGCGTGGGCGGAGAGCAGATCTCCGGGCTCGCAGAATCTGCAGGCCACGCCCGGTCCTGTATCATCGTAGAGGCCCGCTTACCGATATACTCCCTTGCGGGCCGTGACGAAATCCTATGAAAACCGGCATTATCGGCCTGCCGCAGGTGGGCAAGAGTTCGCTGTTCAAAATCCTCACCAGGGCCAGGGTGGAAGAGCACGGGTACTCGAACCCGCGCGAGGCGCACATCGGCGTGGCGCGCGTGCCCGATGAGCGACTGGACAAGCTCTCGGCGCTCTATTCGCCCAGGAAGACAACCTACGCGACGGTCGATTACGTCGACGTGGCAGCCATCGGGCAGGAAGCGCTGAAGGAGACCGCGTTCCTCGCCAACCTGCGCAATGTGGACGCGCTGATCCACGTGCTGCGCGCGTTTGAGAATGACGCAGTACCGCATGTCGGCCCCATCGATCCGCTCCGCGATGTGAAGAACGTCGAGTTCGATCTGATGGTCAGCGACCTGACGCAGATTGAAAAGCGGCTCGAACGGCTCGAAAAAGATCTGAAAAAGATGCGCACGAGCGATCTCGAGCGTGAGCAGGCGCTCCTGCTGCGCTCCAAAGAAGCGCTCGAAAAAGAACAGCCGCTGCGCGAGCTTGAAATGTCGGCCGATGAGAAGAAGCTCATCAAGGGCTTCATGTTCCTTTCGCAAAAGCCCATCCTCTATGTGCTCAACATCAGCGAGAGCAGCACGCTTGGCAAGGATCTCGATGCCGCTGTCGCCCGCTTCGGACTGGAGGAAGCGGCGAAGCGTCCCAATGCCGGCGCTACGGCGATCTGCGGCAAGGTTGAAGCCGAACTTGCAGAGATGGATGACGCCGAGGCCGCGGATTTCCTCGACAGCTACGGGCTGAAAGAGAGCGGCCTGGTGCGGCTCATCCGCAAAAGCTATGAATTGCTCGGGCTCATCAGCTTCTTCACAGCCGGCGAGGATGAGTGCCGCGCATGGACGGTTCCCTCCGGCGCAAAAGCGCCGCAGGCTGCCGGCGCCATCCACACCGATCTCGAGCGCCACTTCATCCGCGCCGAAACCATCCGCTGGGATCAGCTTCTCGATGCCGGCTCTGAAGCGGCAGCGCGCTCACGCGGCACGCTGCGGCTTGAGGGCAAGGAGTATGTGGTGCAGGATGGCGATGTCCTGCACATCCGGCACAGCGGATAAATGCAGCGAACGGGGAACCCTGTGCCCGATACTGTTGTTGATTTTTTCTTTTGCCGGTTCCCTGCTTACTTATGCTCAAGGACTCTCTCATTCCCGGAACGGTCGCTGCGCTCGCCGAAGTGGCGGGCGGGCTGGTGCTGGTGCGCGCCCGCGGCGTGGAACGCTATCTGCGCTACTTTGTCGCGCTGGGCGCGGGATTCCTGATGTCGGTTGCCGTTCTGGAGATGACGCCCGAGAGCATGCGTCTGAATGCGCGCCTGGCGCCGATTCTCATCATGGCCGGCTACTGCGCCGTGCATCTGCTGGAGCACACCATCAACGCGCACTTCCACTACGGCGAGGAGACGCACCACGGCGAGTTCCTCCACACCCATAAAGGCTACTCCGTGCTTGCCGGCCTGGGAGTGCACGCGCTCTTCGATGGCGTGGCCATCGGCTCGGGCTTCGCAATTTCATCCTGGCTGGGCTGGCTGATCTTTATCGCGATCGTGCTGCACAAAGCGCCCGAGGGATTCACCATGGCGAGCGTGATGCTGGCCAGCGGCCAGAGCCGCGCTGCGGCGTTTACTGCGGCGTGCGCGCTGGCGGCGGCGACAGTGGCCGGAGTGCTGGTGGTGGAACTGGTTCCGCAGGTTGTGCCGTATGGCCTGCCGGTCTCAGCCGGCGTGGCGCTCTACGTGGCCGCAACAGACCTTGTGCCGGAGGTCAACCGCGAACCGGGAATCCGCATGGCGCTGGTGTTCTTTGCAGGAGTGGCGGCGTTTCTGATCTGCCGGGCATTACTGCCGGCGGTCTGAAACCGACTGCATCAATGCTGGTTTAAAGAGGCTCGGCTTCACGCGTGCCGAAACAAGCCCATCGATAGCGGGCGCAAAGCCCTGAGGGAAGCTCTTCCGCCGCTCGGAGCAATTCATGCAACCAGCTCCGGCATCCCATTTCCAAGGGCTGGCAGTCTGATCAGGCTTCCACGCACACACCCGCGGTCCGGTCGCGGCGCAGTCCGAGTCTGCGCGCATAGAGCCGCGCGAGAAGCCGCGCATAATCCCAGCCGACTCTGAAATTCGCTTTGCTCTCGCCCTCCAGACGCAGCCCGAAGGCGAAGGGAATCTCTTCGACCGAGGCAACGCGCGCGCGGATGAGAATTTCGAGCAGCAGTTTGAAGCCTGCGCGCTGGAAGGCAATGTTCCGGACGCACTCCCGGCGCACCAGGAAAAACCCCGACATGGGATCCTGCGCGCGCACCCCGCGCCGCTGCAGGGGCCAGGTGGCCCACACCGCCGCCGAGGAAAGCAGCTTGCGCAGAATGTTCCAGTCGCCGATGCCGCCGCCCGGCGTGTAGCGGCTGCCGATAGCGAGGTCGCGTCCGCCGGCGACTGCGCGATAGAGCACGGGCAGCAGTTCGGGCGGATGCTGCAGGTCGGCGTCCATCACGCCCAGAATCTGCGCATCCGTCTGCCGCCAGCCATCTACGATAGCGCCCGAAAGGCCGCGCTGGCCTTTGCGCACAATCAGGCGCACGCGGGGATCCTCTTCGCCCAGGCCCGAGACGATTGCGCCGGTGCGGTCCTGACTGTCATCGTCCACTACCAGAATCTCGAACGGAATTTCTGTGACTTCGAGCGCCGCCCGGGCCCGATCGATGACGGTGGCGATATTGCCTTCTTCATTCAGCGTGGGAATCACCAGCGCGAGCCGGAGCTGTTCGTCTACGGCTCTGACCACCCGCTGTGCGGATGCATCGGCCCTCTCTTCGGCCATCGTCGGCAATGTTGTCCGGGCGGTCATCGGAATGTAGCATTGATTCTACGCCGCAGAGGATGCCCTTGCACACCCCCCAGCGAACCGTGGTAATGAGCCACAGCGAACGACTTTCGAAGTTTCTGCCGATCCTGTTTTTTACGGCGTCCGGATTCGCCGTCATGGGCTATCACCCCGGCCTCGAGGACGACGGCATTTATCTGGCGGCCGTAAAGTCCGATCTGAATCCCGCTCTCTATCCGCACAACAGCCTCTTCTTCCGGCTTCAGGTGCAGGCCACAGTCTTCGATCGCTTCATGGCCTCATTCGTCCGGCTGACGCGTATGCCGGTGGCCTGGGCGGAGCTCGCCTGGCAGATTGCGGCTCTGTTCGCCGCGCTGTGGGCCTGTCACTCGATCGCTCGCAGACTTTTTCCGGAGCCGGTTTGGGGCAAGCGCGCGCAGTGGGCCGCAGTGGCCATGGTCAGCGCCATGTTCACGCTGCCGGTAGCCGGAACCGCGCTCTATCTGATGGACCAGCATCTGCATCCGCGCAATCTCGCCACGGCGCTTATCCTGCTGGCGGTCGATCGCGTGCTCGCGCGCCAGCCCATGCTGGCCGTGCCGCTGCTTACGCTTGCCTTTGTACTGCACCCCATCATGGCGGTGATGGGAATCTCGTTCTCGATCTTTCTGGGCGCTGCGCTCTCCGCAAAGTTCCGCGCAGCCGTCGGCCGCCGGCTGTGCGCGCTGCGCGGCGCGGCGGCTACGGCCGCGCCGGTCGCCGCGGCATTGCCGCTGCGCTGGGTGTTCGAGCCGGCCACTCCTGCGTGGCGGCAGGCGCTGGACACGCGCACCTATTACTACCTCTACAAGTGGCACTGGTACGAGTGGCTGGGAGCACTAGCGCCCATTGCCCTGTTCTGGCTGCTGTGGCGCTGGGCGCGGGCGCGCGAAGAAAAGCGGCTGGCGCAGTTTGCGCTGGCGGTCTTTGCGTATTCCGTGTTTCAGCAGGCTGCCGCCATGGCGATGCTGGCCCCGGACCGGCTGGTGCGGCTCACGCCGCTGCAACCCATGCGCTACCTGCAACTGGTGTACTACTTCATGGCGCTCATCGCTGGCGGGCTTCTGGGCCGCTATGTTCTGAAGGCCAGCATCTGGCGATGGGCGGCATTCCTGCTGGTTGCCAACGGCGGAATGCTGGCGGCGCAGCGCGCACAATACAGCGCCAGCCAGCATCTGGAGTGGCCCGGACGGACTCCCGCTAACCCATGGATTCAGGCCTTCGCATGGATCCGCGCCAATACGCCCGTCGATGCGTACTTCGCGCTCGATCCGCATTACCTGGAGGAGCCGGACGAGGATTACCACGAGTTTCGCGCGCTGGCCGAGCGCAGCCGTCTGGCTGACGCGGTAAAGGATGCAGCAGCGGTTACGCAGGTGCCGGAGCTTGGCGGCCGATGGGTCCGCCAGGTCGACGCGGAGCAGGGCTGGCGCAGTTTCCGGCTCGAAGATTTCGAGCGGCTCAAGAGCCAGTTCGGCGTGGACTGGGTGCTGGTGGCCCTGCCGCAGGCGTCCGGACTAGACTGCCGCTGGCACAACGGCAGTCTCGCAGTCTGTACAATCCCGTAAGATATTCAGGCTCGGCTCATCTCCGCGCTTTGCAGCAGGCGCCTGCATCCGCGAGAATGAATTCAGTACCTTTCACCCGGCGTGGAGACCGGTCGATGCTCAACGTATCTCAGCGACTGATTCTCGGCTGCGTGCTGATGGCCTGCCTTACCGCGGGGCTGGCGTTGGCGGTTCGACCGGCACTGGCCGCGCAGGGCCATGCAGGACTTGCATACGCCTGTATTGCGCTGGGCGCGCTGCTGGCTTCCATTACGGCCGTTGCCGTGCTTCATCCGCTGCGGCGGCTGGCGCGCGATGCGCAGCGCATCGCGCAGGGCAACCTGGAGCACCGCATAGAATGGACCGGGCACGACAGCTTTGGCGTGCTGGCCAGCGAGATGAGCCGCATTGCGGTGCGCCTGCGCGAGCTGCGCGACACCGAGGCCGGCCGCAGGCAGATGGAGTTTCAGCTTTCCGACGCCGTGCTGCAGTCCATCTTCGAGCCCATTATCGTCACCGACAGCAAAGGCCACGTGCTCAAGCTCAACCAGGCCGCCAAGGAACTGCTGGGCGAGGCCGCCGACGACCGCATGGCGCTGGCCAATACGCCGGGCGGAGAGAAAATCCTCCATTCTATCCGCGACGCGGTTTCGATGCAGAAGCCGGTTGCCGCCGAGGGCGAAGCCTCGATGCTGCCCATGCGCATCGGCCAGCAGGAGCGGAGCTACCGGCTGCGCACCACACCCATGCGCGACTCCGAAGGCCGCCTGCTGGGCGCCGTAACCACCCTCGAAGACGTGACCACGCTGCAGGACGCCGACCGCTTTAAGTCGCAGTTCATCTCCGTAGCCAGCCGCAAGCTGCGCGACCCGCTGCTACAGGTGCGGCGGGGCATCTATGCGCTCAACCAGGGCTTCGGCGGCGAACTCCGGCCGCTGCAGGCCGAGCTGATGGCCGAAGTCAGCAACGAGGCCGAACGGCTGAACGACCTGATGACGGACCTGATCGAAGTGGCCGAACTCGACGTGGGCAAGCGTGACTTCAGGCTGGAGCGGCTGCGGCCCCTCGAAACCCTCACCGAGGCGCGCAACCGCTTTGTGGATGAGGCCGCCGCCAGGAATGTGCGCATGGAGGTGATGGCCTACGCGGACCTGGCGCCGGTCTACGCCGACCGGCGCGCGCTGCGCTCGATCTTCGATAACCTGATCTCGAACGCGCTGCGCTACACGCCGGCCGAAGGAGAAATTCTGCTCGCCGCCGAGGAAATCAAGAACTTTGTGCAGTTCACGGTGCGCGACACGGGCCGCGGCATCGAAGCCGAGCGGCTCGGGCGCATCTTCGACCGCTTCAATCCATTTTCGGAAAAAGGCTCCGGGCTGGGCCTCGCGCTGGTGCGCCGCCTCGTCGAATCGCTGGGCGGCCAGATCGCCGTCGAGAGCCGCCTGGGCCATGGCACCACATTCCGCTTTACTCTGCCGGTAGCTGTGGCGGCCGAAGAGCGTCATCCGGTCGAGGTGGGCTGAGCGATGGCCGAGATCGTCCTGGAGAAAAGACCGGAGCCGGCCAGGCTTAAGGTCTATATTGGCGCGGCGCCCGGCGTGGGCAAAACCTACCAGATGCTCAATGACGCGCACCTGATGCGCGAGCAGGGCATCGACGTGGTCATCGGCCTGGTCGAGCCGCACGGCCGCAAGGAGACCGTGGCGCAGATCCGCGACCTGGAAATCGTTCCGCAGAAGACGATTCCCTATCGCAATGTCCATCTCAAGGAGATGGACGTTGACGCAATTCTGGCGCGGCATCCGCACACGGTGATCGTCGACGAGCTGGCGCACACCAACGTACCCGGCAGCAAAAACCGCAAGCGCTACGAAGACGTGCTGGAGCTGCTCGACGCCGGCATCAACGTGATGACGGCGGTCAACATCCAGCACCTCGAAACGCTGAACGATTCGGTAAGCCGCTCGGCAAACACCGTCATCCGCGAGACCGTTCCCGATAGCTTTTTAAAGCGGGCCGACGAGGTGGTAAACGTCGATATCACGGTGGAGGAGCTGCGCAGCCGGCTCAGACAGGGCAAGATCTACGCGCCGGAAAAGATCGAGCAGTCGCTGGCCAACTTCTTCCGCAAGGGCAACCTGAACATGCTGCGCGAGCTGTCTCTGCGCACCACCGCCGAGCAGGTAAGCAACCGCGCTGCCGAGTACCGGCGCACGCAGGGCCTCGAACAGGCTCCTGTGCCCGAGAAGGTGATGGTCTGCCTGAGCACGCGCCCCGGCTGCGAGCGGCTGCTGCGCGTAGGCGCGCGCATTGCCGGCCGGCTGGCCACCAACTGGTACGCCGTCTATGTCACCCGGCCCGACGACAAGGGCCACGGCGACCCCGAGGCCCACCAGCGCCTCGAGGAATACATGCGCATGGCCCGCGACCTGGGCGCGAAGGTCGTAAGCCTGACCGATCGAAACGTCTCCGACGCGCTCATCCGCTTTGCCCAGCAGGAGAACATCTCCCACGTGGTCTTCGGCCAGTCCGCCCGCTCGCGATGGGATATCCTTTTCCGCGGCTCGGTGCTCAACCGCTTCCTTTCGGAGGTGCGCGACGTGACCGTGCAGGTCGTCCCGATGCACAAGGTCGCGCGGCGGGCGTAAGGCAGCGCAAGGGGAAAATGCCGCCGGAAACGAGGAAGGTTCCTGTGTTAGCTTGGAAGTAGCGGCCGTTCACGCGAGCTCGTAGCTCAGTTGGTAGAGCAACGCCCTTTTAAGGCGTGGGTCCTGGGTTCGATTCCCAGCGAGCTCACCATTCAAAATAAATAACTTAAATGACTGGTGATGAACCTCGAAAATGGGTGCATACGCCCATGTGCCGCCGTTAAGGTTGTCTCGTTGGTCTCGCAGTCGGCTGCATAGAAGCGCATGACGGCCCACAGGCCGCCGTTTTTCACTGTTCTGCACGAAATCGCATACAACCACTGCAGCAGAAACGAACGCCTGCGCCAGCCTCAGCCTTGAAGAGCCTGGACAACGGACGCTGCTCAGCCAGCCTCAATCTCAACGCCGAATCGCAAATGGCTGCGTCTTGCCGGAAACCGATTCCGATAAGCCTGCGATATGGGCACGAAATCGGCTGCGCTTATCCTGGCGAATCCTGTTGACCATGCGTTCGCAGGCGGTGACAAACCGGCAATCGTTCTCGATCGCCAGGGCCAGATAAAGACAATCGTACGCCGGGTGGTCCAGATGGATTGTCAGCCCTCTGCTTCAGCCCCTCGGCAGAAAATGCTCCTCCGAGCAGGCCCTCAGCCGCTCGGCCGCGCTCTCCGGCGTGATGTCGCGCTGCGGCATGCACAGCATTTCAAAACCCACCATGAATTTGCGCACCGTAGCAGAGCGCAAGAGCGGCGGATAGTAATGCGCGTGAAAGTGCCACTCCGGATGCGCTTCTCCATCGGTCGGCGACTGGTGAAAGCCCATTGTGTAGGGAAAACTCGTGGTGAACAGGTTGTCAAAGCGCGTAGTCATGCGCTTGAGGGCGTCGGCCAGCCCGTCGCGCTCGGCGCCCGAAAGCTCCGGCATGGCTCCGCAATGGCGGCGGCTGACGATCATCGCCTCAAAGGGCCACACCGCCCACCACGGCACCAGCGCGGTGAAGTGCTCGTTCTCAAAAATAATGCGCTCGCCGGCGGCGCGCTCAGCTTCTGCATACTCGCAGAGCAGGCAGCGGCCGGTGCGCGCCAGGTGCTCGCGCTGCGCGGCGGTTTCGGCCGCCGGCTCGTCGGGCACGAAGTCTGTGGCCCAGATCTGGCCATGCGGGTGCGGATTGCTCGCCCCCATCATTGCGCCGCGGTTCTCGAAGATCTCCACGTGCCTGATCCAGCCCAGACCGGCAAGCTCCTCATATTGCTCGACCCACGCATCAACCACCGGACGAATTTCGCTGCGCGACATGCGCGCCAGCGTCAGGCTGTGATCGGGATGAAAGCAGAGAACCCTGCACAGCCCGCGCGCCGCTTCGCCGATGAGCAGCGTCGACGATGAAGAGGCGCCGGACGCAGGCGCCTCCGGCAGCAGGGCCGAGTAATCGTTTACGAAAGAAAAAACACTCCCGTACTGCGGATTGACTATCCCGCCCGCGCGCCTGTTGCCCGGGCACAGATAACACTCCGGATCGTATGCCGGGCCCGCGGCCGCAGCCGTCTGCCCCACTTCTCCCTGCCACGGCCGCTGCGTGCGGTGCGGCGAAACCAAGACCCAAGACCGGCGCAGAGGATTCCATCGCCGGTGCGGATACTGCCAGTTCGTGCTCATTCCTGCTCCTGATCCGATTGTAAAAGCCAGATTCTATTTTCCATGCCTGGCATTCCGGAGAGCCGTTTGCGCACGAACCGGATGCGCCTGCGGAAAATTCAGGCTTTCGGATCGGGCGTTCCAAAGGTCACACATCGAACCTCGCTATCGGACTCGCGGGCCGCAGACGCCTCGTAGAATGAAGAGGGCATTGCCTGCGATTCGAAATCCCTCGTTCGCTCATGAGCGAACGCTTCCGAAAGCGGCCCCGACGAGATGCTTTCCACCGAACAGATTGTCGCGCTGCACGACCAGCGCACACGCGAGTGGCACTTTACCGAGCCGGACCCGACCGAATGGGCCTTTGACGCGGCAGAGCTTGCCGGCGCGGAAGAGGTTCCCGGAGCCGGCCTGGCCCAGCGGGAATGGCTTGCCGCAGTCGCTCGCCAGCACCGCGCCAACTTCGAGCTGTGGCACATCGAGGATGAGGCCCGGGCTCCTGGTGCGACAGACCAGGAAATTGCCGGCGTGAAGCGGCGCATCGACCGCACCAACCAGCGCCGCAACGACCTCGCCGAAGAACTGGACCAAAGGCTGCTCGACTGGCTGGCGAACCGCTCGCTTCCCCGCCCCGAGGCGCCGCTTCACTCCGAGTCGCCGGGACTGATGATCGACAGACTCTCGATTCTGGCGCTGAAAATCTATCACACCCGCGAAGAGGCAACCCGGCACGATGCTCCCGAGGACCATGTCGAGCGCAACTGCCGGAGATTGGAGATACTGGAAGAGCAGCGCACTGACCTGGCGCACTGCCTGGACGGGTTGTGGAACGAGACCCTGGCCGGAACAAGGCGCTTCAAAATGTACCGTCAACTCAAGATGTATAACGATCCATCGCTGAATCCGGCAATCTATGGCGGCTACCGGACAAAAACCTGACCCGGAGAAGCGAAAGGCAGGCCGGGACAGCACCCCCGGCATACGCAATTTGACGCCGCAAACAGTTATGCGTATAAAGTTGGCCTAAGCAGAGCTTGGGCGTCTCTGCGCCGGTATTCTCTTCCGGCGATGGACGATGCCAGGCGCAATGGATACCAGAGAGATGATGCAAGACGCGCGCACCACGGCCCCGAGCCGTAAAAAGACCGCCTCCATCACGCAGAAGAGCAATGGAAACGCCTTTACCGGCCCAGCCTTCCAGCATTACCAGGCAGCCGTACAGCTGCTGCAGCAGGGCAAGTTCGACAAGGCCCTGGCCGCCCTGGAAAAGCTTCTGCCCGATGCTCCGCTCGAGCTGAAGGAGCGCGTGCGGATGTACATCGCGACCTGCCAGCGCCAGCTGGAAACCACCGAGCTTGCCTTCGAAACTCCCGAAGAGCACTACGACTACGCAATCTCGCAGCTCAACACCGGCTATTACGAAGAGGCGCGAGAGCAGTTCAACCTGATCATCGAACGGCACCCGAGCGCCGACTACGCCTACTACGGCCTGGCAGTTCTCGACGCCATCACCGGCCGCGTGCAGGAGTGCCTGAATAATCTGTCGCGGGCCATCGAGATGAACCCCAAAAACCGCCTGCAGGCACGGGTTGACAACGACTTTCAGAGCATGGCCGACGATCCGCGCTTTACGGAGTTGTTATACCCTGAGATACCGTAAGACGTTGAACGCTTCTTCGAACCGCCAGACCGCGCGAGAGTTGCCCTGCCGCACCGCAAGCCCGGCAGACGGTTTGGCAGTCTCGGCAATCCCGGCCGAGGCCCACCCCCTGCGCGTGGTCGCCCTCGGCGGCGGAACAGGCCTGTCGACGCTGCTGCGCGGCCTGCGCAGACACGTCGTTGCACCGGGCATCGATCCGGCCCCCGCGCAAATCTCCGATCTGGCTGTGGTTGTCACCGTCACCGACGACGGCGGTTCTTCCGGCCGGCTGCGGCGCGGTTTCAACATGCTGCCGCCCGGCGATCTGCGCAACTGCATGGTCGCGCTCAGCGAGGAAGAAGACCTGCTGGTCAAGCTATTCAGCCATCGTTTCCGGTCGGGAGGCGCGCTCAAGGGCCACAACCTCGGCAATCTGTTTGTGGCCGCGCTGACTGAAGTCACAGGCGATTTTGCACTGGCCATTCAACTCGCCTCGAAGATCCTGGCCACGCGCGGCAGCATCTATCCCGCAACCACGGCCAACACTACCCTCGTCGCCTACATGGACGACGGCTCGGTGGTGCGCGGCGAAACCAACATTACCGCCAGCAAGCGCCGCATCGTCGAACTCACGCTCGACCCGCCCGACCCGGTCCCTCTGCCTGAAACTCTGCATGCCATTAACCACGCCGATCTCATCACCGTAGGCCCCGGCTCGCTTTATACGTCGCTCATCACCAACCTGCTTATCGAGGGCGTCTCGGCCGCGCTGGCTAAAGCGCGGGGCCTGCGCGTCTACATCTGTAACCTGATGACGCAGGCTCATGAAAGCCTTGGTCTGACCGCATCCGAGCACATCGAGCGCATCTACGATCATGCCCGCGCGCCCATCTTCGACTACGCTATCGTGAACACGTCTCCGTTTTCCAAACAGACGATCGAGCGCTACGCCGCTGAGTCCGCCGCCCCCATCGTTGCCGACATCGACCGCATCGAAAAACTGGGCGTCAAATGCATTGCCGGCAATTTCGCGAGCGAAGACAGCGTAGTCCGCCACGCGACAGGACGGCTCGCCAGCGCTCTTCTGGAGCTGGGGCGCACTGCTGCGCGCCGTTAGCCGGCCCTGCACCGGCGCATCGCAGCCTCACGGCAACACAACACTACCTGCATCCGCCGATGAAAAGACCTTGCAGCGCTGGTCAACGAACGCAACCAATTGCGAGCTGGAGAGGCCGCCGGCTGGAGCATGGGCTGCCGGAGCGGATCGTCATCGATCATGAGACGGCGTTCAACTTCGAAGATGCCGGACGAGTGGGCTTACGAGAACACTGACACACTATGCCGGCCCGCTGGACGCATCCGACTGCAAGGCTGCCGACCGCATTGGCGCCACATTCGCTCCGCTGCCGACGACCATCCAGTACTTCACTTTGCCGGTATAGAGATCGCGGCACAAGGGCAGGCTACTGGCGTGCCCGGTGGCCGGGTTGCAATACTGTCCGGTCTTGGTGTCGAGCGCTATGGGCGCGCTGCCGGCGACGTCGACGAAGCGCTGCTGCAACCTGCCGCAGCTGGCTAGAACGATGAGCCCAATATGAACGGGGAACCGGATCTGGGGCCACAGGCAGTCGATCTTACCCAAACTTACTCGTCGATCCTGCGCAGCGGTTTCGGACTTCTGGACCCTTGACGGACCCAAAATCAATTCACGAAATCTGTAAGTTATTGATTCTTTGGTTTTGGTTGCGGGGGCCCGCAATGCCTCGAATTTGCTGTTGGCGGGATTTCGTTTGGAGATTGTTCGACATGCGGCATAGTTTGTAATGAGTCAGAGATTACAAAAGCAAATCCGGACTCTTATGGGTGCTTGTTTTCGGGGCGTGGTGATTGCATAAAGTCGAGAAAGTTGACTTTTCATGATGACCTCGAATGAGCAACAAAAAGGCCTGTACCAAATCGCTAAAGCTCGGGGCGGATACTTTACGGCCAAGCAGGCCGCTTCCCTCGGGTATGGCAGCAACAAGCGGGCCTACTACCATGTGCAGGCTGGGAACTGGCTCCGAGAGCATCGCGGAATCTATCGGCTGGTGCTTTTCCCGGAGGCGGATCGATCACCTTTCCATTGTTCTGGTTCGGCCAAGCACTCCAGTTGGTCGAAGGCATAACAGCGGGGGATGCGGCCGTGATCTTTTCTGTACAGTTTCGGCAAACGAGAGCCGGGTCCAGTCGGAGAGATGAGCGCGGAAGGTGCGCCAGAAGTCACGGATTGATCCGGCCGACTGCGGTTGGTTGTCCTTGATTGCCAGAACGTAGTCGGCCCGCGATTCTGAGTCAATTCCACAATCTCGGTATCTCGGTCTGCGCATCGATGGCATCGATGGTCACGTTGCAACCGCATAGTGACAGCGCGGATAACAATTCAAGGATAGCCGTGAACTTGATGGATTTTTGTAGCCCGCTGACTCAGCACAAGGCCAGTCCTGGAGGCAAAGGCGCAAAAACCAGGCCTGGCGCTGTGGCATCCAACGACGCCCGAACGTCGGCTGGTTTTGCCGTCTATGGCCATCTTTTCGGCGCCCAGTGCGGGCAATTGACTCGACACCCAGCGCCGGGAGGCGTCTTCAAACTTCCCCGGATCAATCTGCCCGAAGATGCGCCCGAAGGTGGCAGGCGCGCAGATCCCGTGTTTCAGCCGCAGATACCTGCGCAGCCAATCCAGCTTCTCCTTCGCCCATAGATCAATCTCCACAAAGCTCTCAGAGCCCACCAGTACCGCGTTCACCACCGCCACCAGCAATCAGCGTACTGCTATCGCAGTAACGCAGTCATGGACACGGTTATTGATGCCAAGATTGATCCTATTGGCACCAGCGGCTCGCTGTTCGCTTCAAACCAGGCGAGATTCCTCCGCATCCGACCACCTTTTCCACTGGAAAAATACCTTCGGTAATCCGCCGACCGGCCTTCTGCGAAGCCTTTCCGGTATTCATACGATTGCAGCGCCGTTTGACGCGTACTACTTGCGTTGGAGAACGATCAGTTCCACTGTATCGACAGGGAGCGGGTTTGAGAGTGTCAACGAGGGGCCATCCGTCGTGCGGTCCTCGACCAAGTCGAGCGATTGCCTGGCGCTTATGCGGTACCGCATCACAGTGAAGGCGGCCTTGCCCCAAGGCAGATTGG
>DATGLJ010000218.1:0-3564 GCA_035294185.1 Occallatibacter sp.
CATGCCCACGCCTGCAAAGACGCCGTGGCCCGCCGGCGTGTTCAACCGCTCAGGATGCAGGCGCAGCAGCGGCACCAGCGAGCCGACGGCGGCTGCGGTTCCAAGCACGAGCGAAAAGGTGAGAGCGATTCCGATCGATTCGGCCGCAAGGCCGAAGAAGACCTGCGAAACGCCCCAGCCGGCGCCGAAGGCGACTACTTCAAGCACGATTCCCGGCGGCGCCGCGTGGTAATCGGCGGCCAGGTGCGGAACCGTAGCCAGCGTCACCACCGGCGGCAGCACCAGCAGCGCGAAGATCGTATAGGCAAGCCAGGTATTTTCCCAGGCCCAGCGGCGCGTGTACTTCATGGGCAAAGTAAAGCTGGCGTTCATCACGCCGGCCAGGATAAGAATGAGCAGACCAACCGTTGTGCTGTTCAAAAGCGTCCCCTTTGCCTGCGCCGGAATAACCGACCGGGCAGCCGGAATCTCAAATGTGCTTCATCGGAATGATACTTGGCCGTGCCGATGGATGTCGCTGGCGAATTTTTTACACAGATGCGCGCCGATTCGGCCGTGTTTTTTCAATCCGCTCGCCTGAGCAGGGCAAACTGCCTGTGCCCGGGCGCTGCGCAATCCGATCGAGAGCCGGTTCGGTCTTGATGCGAAGACGGACCGCGCCTGCAGGCCGGAGAGATTCGGCTACGCTATGGAGAGAGCGGAGGAATCTTGAAGCAGTTTATCTATCGCGCGTTTTTCCGGACTGCGCTTTGCTGCGCGCTGGCTTTTTCAGCCGCTGCCGCGCAAACTGGCGCAGTGCGCCGCACTGAACCTGCTCCCTCAAATCCGCAGCTGATTTCGCCGCAGATCGAACGCCGCGTAGACAGCCTGCTGCGCAGGATGACGCTGGCGGAAAAGCTGGGCCAGCTTGTGCAGTACAACGCGGCGGGCGCGGCTGCGGCTACCGCGGCGGATAATCAGAACGCGCAGTTCGGCGCCAATCCGCAGGCGCAGTATCGGCTCGATCCGATGCAGCTGGCTGCCTCAGGGCGCATGGGTTCCATGCTGAATGTCGGCGCAAGCCAGATGAGCGCTTACCAGCACGCGGCAGTGGACAAGAGCCGGCTGCACATCCCGCTGATGTTCGGCGCCGATATCATCCATGGCTACCGCACCATCTATCCCGTGCCGCTTGCGCTGGGAGCGACGTTCGATCCCGATCTGGTAACGCAGTTGGCGCGCATGGCCGCCGAAGAGGCGTCGAGCGCCGGCATTCGCTGGTTTTACTCGCCCATGGTCGATATCTCGCGCGACGCGCGCTGGGGCCGATCCGTAGAGGGCGCGGGCGAGGACCCGTATCTTGGCTCGGCGATGGCTCGCGCCTACGTGCGCGGCTACCAGGGCGATTCGTTGGCCAGCCCGTCGAGCGTGGCTGCCTGCGTAAAGCACTTTGCCGCCTACGGCGCCGCCGAAGCGGGCCGCGAATACAACACGACGGATATGAGCCAGAGCCGGCTCTTCCAGGTTTACCTGCCGCCGTACAAGGCAGCGGTGGAGGCAGGAGCGGCCACGGTGATGAGCTCGTTCAACGCGCTCAACGGCGTGCCGGCAACGGCCAATCGTTATCTTATTGACGGCGTGCTGCGCAGGCAGTGGGGCTTTGACGGGTTCGTAGTGAGCGACTACACGGCCGTCATGGAGCTGATGCGCCACGGCATCGCTCTCGACCCCGCAACCGCCGCTGAAAAGGCGTTCAATGCCGGCGTGGACGTGGACATGATGTCGCACCTGTACGACAGAGAGCTGCCGGGCCTCATCCGGTCTGGCCGGGTTTCTATGGCGCAGGTGGATGAAGCCGTCCGCCGCGTGCTGCGCGTCAAGTTTGCCCTCGGTCTCTTCGACCATCCTTACCCTGCCGGACCTCAGGTCGACTCCATCGCTCCGCAACACGCCGCGCTTGCACTGCGCGCAGCGGAAGAATCGCTGGTGCTGCTCAAGAATGCCGACAACGGGAACGGCGGCCGGCTGCCTCTGGCTGCAGGCACAAAGATTGCCTTGATCGGTCCGCTGGCCGACAATCCGGCGGAGATGCTGGGGTCCTCAGGCGGCGAGCATCGCGACTCGGAAACCGTGACCATTCGCGCCGCGCTCGAGCAGCGCGCCGCAGCTGCCGGCGGTTCTGTGGAATACGCGCAGGGAACCGGAATTCTTTCCAGCTCCGATGCCGGATTCGCCGCCGCCGAGCGGGCCGCGCGCTCTGCCGGCGTGGTGGTCATGGCGCTTGGCGAGTCCGCCGGCATGAGCGGCGAGGCCGGCTCGCGCGCGTATCTCGATCTGCCGGGCAACCAGCAGCAGTTGCTGGAGCGCATTGTGGCCACCGGAAAACCGGTCGTGCTGCTCGTCTTCTCCGGCAGGCCGCTCGTGCTTACGTGGGCCGCGCAGCACGTGCAGGCGATCATTGAGTCATGGTTCCCCGGCAGCGAAGCCGGCGCAGCCGTTGCGCGCATACTCTACGGCGATGTTGCGCCCAGCGGCAAGCTGCCCATGAGCTTCCCTTACGCCGTGGGGCAGGAGCCGCTCTACTATAACCAGTTCCCAACCGGCCGGCCCGCGGGCAGCGCCGACCTGAACAAGCCGCCCACCGGAGACTCGCGCTTCGTTTCGCGCTACATCGATGTGCCGAATGCCGCATTATTTCCCTTCGGCTTCGGGCTCTCCTACACCACGTTTACCTTTTCGGATGTGGCTGTGAGCCGGCAGACGATTCCGCTGAGAGAAGCGCGTGCGGGCGCGAAGACTCTCATCGTTGCCACGGCCAGAGTGAAAAACACCGGCAGCCGCGCGGCGGCAGAAGTTGTGCAATGCTATGTGGGCAGCCGCGGCGCCGGCCTGGAGCAGCCGGTACGCAGCCTCAAAGGGTTCGCGCGCGTAGCGCTCGCCCCCGGAGAATCGAAACAGGTGAGTTTTCCGCTCGGCTTCGACGAGCTTTCGTTTTTCGACAATTCCGGACGCCAGGTGATTGAGCCGGCAGACTACACCGTGTGGATCGGCGGTGACTCCGGGGCTCAGGAGAGCGCCGGCTTCCGGATTGTGCGGTGATATGGTTGCGGCCGGAGCGCGCTTGCCTGCGCCTGCAACCGCCTGCCCGCCCAGCCCTGCAGCATCTCGATGGCGCGGCCAAGCACGCCGGCCGACCCGCGAAACTGCGCCGATCCGCGCGGCTGGTTGTCCGGCGTCCACCACTCATGGAAATCGCCGTTGAGCTTGACTCGCTCAACCATGGGGCGCGCGTTGCGATACGCCTCAGCAATAAATCCGTAGCGGACCAGCTGCTGAATCATGCGGCCGCCAAACCAGGTCCAGTCGCCGCCGTTCTGGTACGTGTACGGAACGGTGAGCTGCGGATTCTTGTAGTAGCCGAGCGGATACGGCGGATAAATCGTCAGGCCGATTGAAGAGGCATGCGCGTTGCGCACATCATCCTCCATCCGGGCGAGCGCGTGCGCAACCTCTTCGCGCGAGAGAACGCCCGCCTCGATGGCCACGGCCGTGCCGCCGTGATAGTTGATCGCGTTCTCGTCGAAG
>DATGLJ010000219.1:0-3445 GCA_035294185.1 Occallatibacter sp.
GATGCCAGTCATGTCCGGCCATTCCAGTCGCGGTATGCGCCGGAAACGGCCAACCGCGCCGGCCACGCGGTGGCCGAAAAGATCCTGCGCGAGAAGGCTGTCCTGGGCATTTTCGACGAAGGATGCATGGGCATGTACAACGCGATCATTCCCGACGAGTTGCTTCATCCCATGGGCATCTTTAAAGAGCGTCTCAGCCAATCGGCTCTCTACGCCGCCATGCGGTCGGTTCCGGCAGAGGAGGCCCGCGAAGTCCGGGCGTGGCTCGATGCGCGCGGCATGACCTTCCGCACGGGTTCCGACCCGGCCAGGGATCTGACGGACGAGCAGATTCTGGAGCAGTGCCGGATGTACATAGCGGCGCTGCGCATTGCCGATTCTTTCGGCTGCGATGCGATCGGAATCCAGTACCAGCAAGGATTAAAGGATCTAACGCCGGCGTCCGACCTGGTGGAAGGCCTTCTCAATAACGTGGATCGCCCGCCGGTAAAGGCTGCGAACAATGGCCGTGTGCTCTATGCCGGCAATGCCTTGCCTCATTTCAACGAAGTGGATGAGTGCGCCGGCCTGGATGCGCTGATCACCAATCGCGTCTGGCAGCAGCTGGGTCTGGACCGGGAGACCACCTTGCACGACATTCGTTTTGGCGAAGAGTACGACGGCCGGTTCGTGTGGGTGCTGGAGATTTCCGGCGCCGTGCCGCCGCAACATCTGATTGGGGGATACAAAGGCGCAACCAGCGAACGCCAGCCGAGCATGTATTTCCCGCTCGGAGGCGGCACGATCAAAGGCATCAGCAAGCCGGGCGAGGTGGTCTGGAGCCGCGTCTATGTCCAGGAAAACAAGCTTAAGGCCGATATCGGCCGGGCAACGGCCCTCGATTTGCCGCAGCAGGAAGTCGAGCGCCGCTGGCAGATAACCACTCCTCAATGGCCGATGATGAATGCCGTGCTTCACGGAGTCACGCGCGACCAGTTGATGGGGCGGCACAAGTCCAACCATGTTCAGGTCGCCTACGCTCACGACGGCAAAACGGCGCATGAGGCGCTCATGGCCAAGGCGGTGGCGTTCCATGAGCTTGGCATGGAAGTTTACCTTTGCGGCGACACGGCGCAATAGGCCCGACTGAAGAGAATTGACCGCCCGGCGCCGGCGGGCAAGCCTGCAGGCTGAAAAGCCGGCCGAACCGGATTCAAAGCGGCGCGCTGCAGCAAAGGCCGGGTTTGCAGAATGGCTTTACAGGGGTTTGGTCTGCGAATCCCCATCTTCAATCCCGAGATCGGCTCTGCGATGACTGAAAAATCCGATGCCTGCCTGCAATCCTTCGAAGCCGGCCTCGATCGGAGGCTGTTGCTCAAAACCGGGGCCGTGGCCGCGCTGGCGGCCTCTGTAGCCCCGGCCATCTTCGCAAAGCAGTCGAAGCTGCCGGCATCGCCTCGCCTTTCGGAGTTTGCGCCTCCGCTCAGGGTAGGCTTTCAGCGCATCTTCGATCCCTCGCAGGGAGAAAGCCAGGCCTGGTACATCAACGATCACAGTTTTATTCGTGACCACGCCGGCACATGGCACTTATTCGGCATTACGGCGACAGAACCGGCGAAGCCGAATCGCGAAAGGTTTCTGCTGCACGCCACGGCCCATGACCTTTATGGTCCGTGGACAAAGCATGCCCCGGTGATGCAGGCCGACCCGGCCGAAAACGAGACGGTGATCTGGGCCCCGCATGTCATCGAACACGAGGGCCGCTACTGGATGTTTTACTGCGGCGGAGGCGCTTCGCATGCGCAGTACCGCATCAACCTGGCGACCTCTTCCGACCTGTTTTCCTGGAATCGTTGTCCGTCCAATCCGCTGATCGTGGATGGCTTCGATGCCCGGGACCCGATGGTGTTGAGGGTCGGATCTCAATGGGTCCTTTATTACTGCGCTACGGAATCCCCTGCGGGCGGCAATCACGTGGTCGCTGCCGTCACCAGTTCCGACCTGATTCACTGGAGCAATCGCAGAATTGTGTTTCGATCTCCCGAGGCCGGAACCTTTGGCGGACCTACAGAGTCTCCTTTTGTCGTGATACGGAACGGAAGATGCTACCTGTTCCTCTGCACCAATAGCCCGTACAACAACACGGAGGTCTACGTCAGCAACTCCCCATTCCTCTGGGATCCCCGGGATGTGGTTCTTCGCATCGGCGCTCATGCCGCCGAAGTGATCGATGCCGGCGATGGAAAATGGTTTGTTTCCTCCGCAGGATGGGGTCAGGGCGGTCTGTATCTTTCCAGTCTGACCTGGAGCGAGTGACCGGCGTTGATGGTGGGTAACCCTTGCGGCAAAAGCCGAAAGACGGAAAGGCGCAGGCGTTTTTCGTTTCTCATTCGCTGGCTGCAATCATCTACCCGGCCTTGCTCCGGCCATGCTCCGGCCAGCGCCGGCGCATGCGCCGATGCCGTAATCTGAGTCAATGGCCAGGCAGGAAAACGATGCGCGCGACGTTGTTTCGCTGCGCCGGCGGCTGCTCGACTGGTATAGACTGCATCGGCGCGATCTGCCCTGGCGCCGCAGCCGCGATCCATACGCCATCTGGGTCTCGGAGATCATGCTGCAGCAGACGCGCGTGGCTGTCGTGGTAGAGCGCTATCGCGCGTTTCTGGAGCGGTTTCCTACGCTGGTTTCGCTGGCGCTGGCCAGCGAGCAGGAGGTGCTGGCGCTGTGGAGCGGGCTGGGCTATTACCGGCGGGCGCGCATGCTGCACAAGGCGGCGCAGTTTCTGGCCTCGCACCGTAAAGGAAGCCTGCCGCGGACGGCTGAAGAGCTGCGCGCGCTGCCCGGGATTGGCGCGTACACGGCGGCAGCCATTGCCAGCATCGCCTATGGCGAGCCGGTGGCGGTGGTGGACGGCAATGTGGAGCGGGTGCTGTGCCGGCTGGAGGGATGGGCCGGCGCCGGAGGCAGGGCCAGCGGCGCGCTGAAGAGGAAGATCGATGCTCTGGCGGCGCGTCTGGTGGATCCGGAAAATGCGGGCGACTTCAACCAGGCAATGATGGAACTGGGGGCAACCGTTTGCACGCCGCGCAACCCTGCCTGCCTGGCGTGTCCGCTGAAACGCGCGTGCAAAACCCGCGGCGAACACAAAACCGGTCCGCGCAGGCCCATGCTGAGCCGCGAGATTGCATACGCGCTTGTGCTGCGGACGCGGCGCTCGCGCAAGGCCGGCGGCGAGGTCTGCGAGGTGCTGCTCGAGCAGCGCCCCGCGGAGATGACCGTCATGCCCGGCCTCTGGGAGCTGCCTGCCCTGCGCGATCACCGCGTGCCTGAAGCCGAGCTGCGCATGACCCTGCGCCACGCCATCATGCAGGTCAATTACTACGTCCGCATCCGCGCCGTGCCCGAGGAAAATCTCGAAACGCTCGCCGCCGCCAACGGTATACGGCGCTGGGTGCGCGCAGAAGAG
>DATGLJ010000220.1:0-2998 GCA_035294185.1 Occallatibacter sp.
CATGCGGCGGCCGCATTCGTCGTCGGCAACCTCGATGGCGACGGCTATCTCGGGACGACGGCCGAGGAGCTGGCGGCGGCCTTCGAAGCCGAGCCCGCCAGGCATGCCGCCCCGAATGACCGGGCAGGGGAAAACAACGGCGTCGCCGCAAGCCTTCACGCCGGCGCGGACGATCGCGAGAACGAGAACGGGTTTGCGCCGCCGCCCACATCGGACAATCAGCCTGCCGCGCCTTCCTCTGAGTCGATCGGCCTGATGCGCCGCGCGATCGACCTTGTGCAGCATCTCGACCCGGCGGGCGTGGGGGCGCGCGATCTGCGCGAGAGCCTGCTGTTGCAGATTGCGGCGCAGCAAGAGGAGTTCGAGCAGATCTACGGCGGGCCTCTGCCCGGCCTTTCCGAACCGAATCCGCACGGCAGCCTGAGCGACGAGGCCGACCGCAGAATCGAAGAGCGGCGGCGCGCCATGCAGGTGGCCGCGGTCATCTGCGACCGGCATCTGCACCTGCTGCAGAAGCGCGACATCAAGGAGCTGGCGCGCGCCGCGCAGATATCGGCCGAAGACGCGCACCTGGGCGTGGAGTTCATCCGCACGCTCGATCCCCGGCCCGGACGGATGTATAACCGCGAAGAGACGCGGCTGATTGAGCCGGACGTGTTTTTTGTGAAGCGCGGCGGCGAATGGGTGGTCTCGATGAATGAGGACGACCTGCCCAGCCTGCGCCTCAGCCGGCAGTACCGCCATATGCTGACCTCCCCGGAGACCGACAAGGAAACTAGGGAGTACGTCAAAGAGCGGTTCCGGTCGGCGCTGCAGTTGATGCGCAACATCGCCCAGCGCAAGAGCACCATCCTGCGGACCTGCGAGGTCATCGTCCGCCGGCAGCAGGAGTTCCTGGAGCGCGGCGTGGAAGCGCTGCGGCCGATGATGATCAAGGAAGTGGCCGAAGAGATCGGCGTTCACCCTTCGACAGTGAGCCGGGCGGTGGCCAATAAGTACGCGCACACGCCGCAGGGGGTTCTGGAGCTGCGGTTCTTCTTCTCCGAAGGCGCCAACGGCCCGGAGGGCGCCGACACGCCGCTGCTGGTCCTGAAGCGCAAGGTGCGCAGGCTGATCGAAGAGGAAGACCCGCGCAAGCCGTTGACCGATGACCAGCTTGCGGCAATGCTGCAGGCTCAGGGCATCCAGATCACGCGGCGCACCGTAGCCAAATACCGCGAGGACATGAACATTCCCTCGACGCATCAGCGGCGGAAGAGGGAGTGAGCGAAGCCGCGGGGTCAGCAACGGGGCTTATCCTGCTTTTGGTTTTCTGTGGCGCCGGGCCCCACGGGCCGCTTCGCAAGCGCAGCTCCGGCGCATCGTTTCGGCAATCACGATAAGCCAATATTCTTTTTATAATCAATCGCTTAAAAAGATTAATGGGTTCCCCAGGCCGGCTTTCGGCGCAAAAGATGGCCCCGCTCGCAGGCCTGTCTGCCACTTATCGAGCCGCTCTGTTTCCATTTCCGGCCATCCGGAAGCGGAGAGATCTTCTGCGGAAACAGTTCCCTGCGGCGTGGAGATTTGGCGGGCATGGTGGGCGGTCAGGGACTCGAACCCCGGACCTCCTGCGTGTGAAGCAGGCGCTCTAACCAGCTGAGCTAACCGCCCCTGGATGGGATGAAATGGGTACCTGCGGAGGGTGATGGCGAGGACGCGCCAGCGCGGCCTCCCGTAGGTTAGAGTAACACCAGCACAGCCATAGGGCCAAACCCCGGCGCCTTTCAGCGGGGTCCTCTCGCTGCTGCGCCGGAAACTGCGATGCGCTTTGGATTCCAGCCTTTGGGTGAAGCAGCCGCGATGGGCGCGGAGGGGGGCCGCATGCCGCTGTGGCGGGGACCTGCCCGCCCGGCTCCGGAGACCGGCGCGACGGTTCCGGGCCTGGCGCACAGGTTGTTTTCAAAGGCGGTTTTCCGGCCGGGGGGCACGGAAGATGATGCAGACGGCGCGCCGGAGGCCGGAGCGGAGGAGAATTCCGGCGGGGATTGTCACGGCGCGGCGCAACCTTCGGACCCGGATGGGGTTCCTGAGGATATGGCGACCTTGGTGCTGGATAAACCGGGTTTGGGATCGGGACCAGGAGCGGGCCACGCCCCCTGGCTGGGAGCGGAAAGCGACGCCGGGGCGAGCACGAGATACGGAAGCAAGCAAGGAAATGTGGACCCGAACAGCGACGCGGCGGCGATGCTGCGCGTTGCGGCGGGCGACGAGGCGAGCTTTAATTATCTGGTCGAGAAATACCATCGCCCGATGATCCATTTTCTGTATCGCATGGTGCATAACCAGGCGGTGGCAGAGGAACTGGCGCAGGAGGTTTTTCTGCGGGTCTACCGGGCGCGGGACAGTTATCGCGCCGAAGCGCGGTTTACGACGTGGCTTTACCGCATCGCAACGAACCTGGCGGTGAACCACGCGCGGGACACGCGGCACGAGCGGGCGGCGCAGACGACCTACCTGGACGAGCCGGACCCGGAGACGGGAACGATGCCGGACGTGGCCGACGACGAGCCAACGGTGGAAGAGAAGCTGATGCGCGAGGAAAGAATGGGGGCTATCCGCGCGCAGGTGATGGAGCTTCCGGAACGGCAGCGGATGGCGGTGCTGATGCATAAGTACCAGGGGATGGATTACCGCCAGATCGGCGAGGTGCTGAAGCTGAGCGAGTCGGCGACGAAATCGCTCCTGTTCAGGGCCTACCAGACGCTGCGGACGAGACTGAAGGAATTTGTGTAGAACCGGCTGTTGCCTGGAGCGATGGCTGGGAGCAAATAAGTTGAGCGGCCGGCGAACCGGCCGAGAGCGGGGTGGCTCATGAAGGACAAAATGACGATCTGCAGGAAGATGGAAAAGCATCTGGCCGGCCTGTTGCTGGACCCGGCCGGTGCCCCCGAGGAGGCACGCAGGCACACGGAAGAGTGCGAGGGATGCCGCCGGGAGCTGGATGAACTGCGGGCAA
>DATGLJ010000221.1:0-3356 GCA_035294185.1 Occallatibacter sp.
CCGTCAAAAGCTGCTGCACTGCCGCTCTGCAGTCGACGGTGAACTGTTCGGTCGAGCGGAAGAGCAGGCCCACGCCGATGAGCGAGGCGAGCACGCCGCCTGTTCCCAGGATCAGCAGAAAGCGGCGGCCTTTGCGATCGACAAGCGCCATGCCGATGCCGGTGGCAAGAAAATTGACCAGCGTAAACACTACGTAGCCCCAGTGCGCGGCCAGGTCGCCGAGCCCGCTCTGGATGAGGATGCCGGTGTTGTAGCCGATGATGGAGTTGATGCCGGTGGCCGTATTGCAGAACAAAATGACACAGGCGAGCAGGAAGGGAACCACGTATTTACGGCGCAGCAGCGAGTCGCGCCTGCGGGCGGTGCGGGCCGCCGCAGTGGCCCGGGCGATGGACTGCATCTCGTCGAGTTCGAGCGCGGCCTGGTCCGGCGTGCGGGAGCGGAGCAGCGCGGCAAGGGCCTGTTCGCCGCGGCCGCGACGAAAAAGCCAGCGCGGAGACTCCGTGACCAGAAGCGCACCGAGGACGAAGACCACGCCGGGGGGCAGCGAAACCCAGAAGATGCTTCGCCAGGCCTGGTCCTTGAAGCGGAAGAGCGTGGCGGCGTCGGCGATGTGCTCCACGGCGCGGACGCGATAACTGAAGTACATGCCGACGAGCGCAGCCGCGAGGATGCCGAGAGTAAGCATCCACTGGAAGGTTGCCGTGCCTTTTCCCCGCGCCTGGGCTGAGAGACACTCGGCCAGATACAGCGGGACGACAACGCCGACCAGGCCGCCGCTGACGCCCTGCAGCAGCCTGCCCAGCAACAGCGGCCAATAGCCGTGCGAGAGGGCGATGACAGGAATGCTCGCGGCGAAGGCGAGGCCGCTGAGAATCATGAGCGGGCGGCGGCCCATCCAGTCGGCCAGAAGGCCCGAGAAAAGTGTGGAGAAGACGCTGCCGAGCAGCACGGCCGCCACAATGACCGATAGTTCGGCGGGAGAAAAACCGGAGGTGGCTTCCAGATAGGGATACGCGCCGCCGATGATGCCGACGTCGATGCCATACAGCAGGCCGCCGAGGCCGGCGACGGCGAGCAGCAGCAGGTTATACCTGCGGCGCGCGGCTGAGGCAGCTGCATCGCTGGCGTCTGTCAATCCGGCTATGGCCATCCGGCTCCCCGTGCGAGTTGTGCGCCTGATCGATCCGGCCTGCGAACCCACGCCGGGAACAGAATGGAAACACGGCGGGAGCGGCGGTCGGGTTGCGTCAACTTAGTCTACAATGAGTGATCGATTCAAAAAGAAATGCTCGGATTTCCGAACCAACGAAGGGTTGCGATGTCAGAATTCCGGCCTTGCGCTCCCGCTGCGCCGTCGATGCCGATATCTGTCCGGGTGCTTTCCGCTTGCGCGTTGGCCGCCCTCGGCCTTGCTTCTGGTGCAGTCGCCCGGGCGCAATCTCCGGCGCCCGCAGTTCATCTGTTGCCGGCGCCGCGCGAGACGCACTTTGGCCCGCCGGCCGATCTGCCGGCAAAGGTTGTGGTGACGGCGCCCGGACGCGACCCGGAGGATGAGTTTGCCGCCAGGGACCTCGAAGAAGCCATTGCCGCACTGACGGCGTCCGGCGATTCCGGGCTGTCCGATTCCGGATCGCCCGGCGGGCTTCCCTACAGGGTGACGCTGCTGCGAACCGAATCGCCCGAGGCCAGGCTGGTGCTGTCGCGGGCGAAGCTGGCCTTTGACCCGGTCATGGAATCGGAGGGATACATTCTGTCGATCGAGCCGCACCAGGCCTACGTGGTGGGCGCAACCGGATCGGGCGTGTTTTACGGCGTGCAGACGCTTAAGCAGCTTCTGCCCTTGCCGGGCGCGCCGCGGCAGATTCCGACCGGCACGGTGCGCGACTGGCCGGCGATGCAGTACCGCGGCATCGACGATGACCTTTCCCGCGGTCCGTTTCCCACGCTCGCCTTCCAGAAGCACCAGATCCGGGTCTTTGCCTCGTTCAAGGTCAACATCTATTCGCCTTACTTCGAGCACACGCTGCTCTACCCCGACCATCCGCTGCCTGCGCCGCCGGGCAGCTCGCTGACGCCGGCCGAGGCGGCGGAGCTGGTGGCCTACGCACGCCAATATCACGTAACGATCGTTCCCGAGCAGGAAGCCTTCGGGCATCTCCATCAGGTGCTCAAATACGATCTCTACGCCGGTCTGGCCGAGACTCCGCATGGCCATGTGCTGGCGCCGGAAGCCGAGGGAAGCCTGTCGCTGATCAAAGACTGGTTCGCCGACATCGCGCAGGAGTTTCCTTCGCCGTTCATCCACATCGGCGCGGACGAAACCTTCGATCTGGGCCTGGGGCGGACAAAAGATGCGGTGCAGCAGCAGGGGTACGGGCAGGTGTATGTGGCGTTTCTCCGGCGGATTCACGACGCGCTGGCGCCGCTGCACAGGCGGCTGCTGTTCTGGGGCGATATCGCAGACGAAAATCCGGATGCGGTTCCGGCGCTGCCCAAAGATATGATCGCGCTGCCCTGGGACTACTGGGATTCAACGGGATTTGACAGGCTGATCGAGCCATTTGCGAAGAACGGAATCGAGACGTGGGTTTCGCCGGGCGACGCCAACTGGAACCAGGTGTATCCGATGGAGAAAACCGCGCTCTGGAATATTCAGGGATTCATTCGCGACGGGCAGCGGCTGGGCTCAACGGGTGCGCTGACTACGGTGTGGAACGACGATGGCGAAGGATTGTTCAACCAGGATTGGTATGGCGTGCTCTTCGGCGCGGTGGCCGCCTGGCAGCCGGGCGAGAGCAATATTGCCGATTATCAGGACAGCTACGGTCAGGCGTTTCATCGGGATGCGAGCGGAAAGATTAACGCGGCCGAGAAAGAGCTGATGGCGGCCGAAGAGGCGATTACGGATTCAAAACCGGGCATGACGACCGATGCGCTCTTCTGGCTGGATCCGTGGAGCGCGCAGGGGCAGGAGATTTCGGCTAAATTGCTGCCTGACGCGCAGGCGCTGCGCACGCACGCCGAGCAGGCGATCGTGCTCATCGAGCAGGCGCGAATGGCGGAACCGGATATCGCCGAGCCGGAGGCGCTGACGGCGATGGATCTGGGCGCGCGGCGGCTGGACCTGATCGGCATGAAGTTCGAGCTGGCGCAGGAGATCGTGACGGCATACGCGCAGATTCTTGCCGCGCAGCATGACCCGGCGCAGCACAGGGTGGTGGGCATACTGCTGAGCGAAATTTCAAGCAACGTGGGCCGCTGCCAGGATTTGCGCGACGCATTCTCGGCCGTCAGGGATGAGTACAGCAGCGTATGGCTCAGTGAAAACCGGCCGTACTGGCTGAACAACGTCA
>DATGLJ010000222.1:0-3422 GCA_035294185.1 Occallatibacter sp.
CGGTCTTTCCCCCGGCCCGTTATCGGGCGATGAGATGCTGGCCTGAGCGCAGAGCCCGAAAACGGGCCGGGGGAAAGACCGCCGGAAGAGAAGAGCCGCGGGGAAGAGGAAAGACAGAAAGCAGGGGGCGGGGAGAATTGGCGGCCGACGGCAGACTGCGGCAGGAAGAAGAGCGGGCGGCGCGGGCGCCGAGAGCGGCGCGCGGCGAAGGAGGTGGCGAAGCGGGCGGTGAAGCCGGCGACCGAGCGGCTGCTTACGTCCGCTTCGAATATCCGGAGAGCACGGGCGCGCCTTTTGTGCCCGCCTGGGATGGCTGGGAGGATGCCGAAGCGGCCGGAATTGCCGGTTCCGGTCCGGCCTCGCCTGGCCGCGAGGCGGAGACTGCGGCGAATATGCCGGGCGCAGATGCCGGGTCTGAGAAGCCGGGCCCGGAGATGGCGCGCCTGCTCGGCGAGGAGCGCGAGCGAGCCTTCGAGGCCGGCTTCGAGGCCGGCCGCAGGCAGGGAACGGAAGAGACGCGCGAGGCCGCACGCGCGGCCGGGGAGCAGGCTGAGCGGCGGCGCATTGCGCAGCTTGCCGCAGCCCTGGAGAGTTTTGCCGGCGAACGCAATCGCTATCTCGAAGCCGTGGAAGGCGAGGTCGTGAAACTGGCGCTCGCCGTGGCCGCGCGCGTTCTGCGCCGGGAGGCGACGGTCGATCCGCTGCTTGTGAGCGGCGCGGTGCGCGCGGCGCTGGGCCAGATCGCCGCCTCGGCCGAGGTGCGGCTGCGCGTGCCGGCCGCCGAGGTCGACCTCTGGAAGGAAGCGATGGCGGCGGTGCCCAATCTTGCCGCGCGGCCCACGGTCGTGGCTGGCGAGGGGATGCAGCCCGGCGACTGCGTTCTTGAAACGGCGCTGGGCACGGCGGAGCTTGGAATCGACGCGCAGCTTGCCGAGGTCGAGCGGGTTCTTCTGCAAGAGCCCGCAGCGGAGGGGACCGCGCGGAGCGATGCCTCAGGGCAGAAAAAAGCCTTTTGCGGGAGCGCCGCATGACCGGATTGCTTGGCCATTATTTTTCCCGGCTCGACCGGCTGCAGCCCTGGCGCTGGCGCGGCCATGTGCTCGAGGTCGTGGGGCAGACGATCGAATCGGCCGGACCGCTGGCTTCGGTAGGCGAGTGCTGCGAGATCGCGGGGCGGGACGGCCGCCTTCATCTGGCCGAAGTGATCGGCTTTCGCGGATCGAATTTGCTCTCCATGCCGGTGGCGAGCGCCGAGGGAATCTGCTTTGGAGATACGGTGACGGCGCTGGGCGTTCGCCCGCAGATAGGCGTGGGACCGGGGCTGATGGGGCGTGTGCTGGATGCGCTGGGAAGGCCGATTGACGGCGATCCCGCGCCGCAGGCGATGCATATGCTGCCGGTGGAGGGCGCGGTGCGGCCGCCGCTCGACCGGGCGCCGATCCGCAGCCCGCTGGGCACGGGCATCCGGGTTATCGACGCGATGCTCACCGTGGGCCGCGGCCAGCGCGTGGGCATCTTCGGCGGATCGGGCGTGGGCAAGAGCACGCTGATCGGAATGATGGCGCGCAATACCGAAGCGGATGTAACCGTGGTGGGCCTGGTGGGCGAGCGCGGGCGCGAGGTGGGTGAGTTTCTCGAGGACGCGCTGGGCGCAGAAGGCCGGGCGCGGTCGGTGGTGGTGGTTTCGACCTCCGATCAGCCGCCGCTGCTCCGGTTGCGCGCGGCGATGGCGGCGACGACGATTGCCGAGCACTTCGCCGCCAAGGGAAAGCACGTGCTGCTGGTGCTCGATTCGCTGACCCGCTTCGCGTTGGCCGCCCGGGAGATTGGCCTGGCGGCCGGCGAGCCGCCGACGGCCAAGGGATACACGCCCTCGGTGTTTACGCGCCTGGCCAGGCTGATCGAGCGCACGGGGCAGTTCCCTGCGGGTTCGATTACGGCTTTCTATACGGTGCTGATGGAGGGCGACGATCAGCAGGACCCGCTGGCCGATGCGGCGCGTTCGCTGCTGGACGGGCACATTGTTCTTTCGCGCGCACTGGCGGCTGAAGGATGGTATCCGCCGGTGGAGGTGCTGGACTCGATCAGCCGGCTGATGCCGGCGGTGGCCGCATCCGCGCATCGCCAGCAGGCGGCGCTGGTGCGCCGGCTGATGGCGGTCTATGCGCGCTCGGAGGATCTGGTGCGCATCGGCGCTTACAAACCCGGCGCGGACCCGGATCTCGACCGGGCGATCGCCGCCCGCGGCGCGCTGCGCGCGTTTCTCACGCAACGGGCCGAGGAGCGGGCGCGGTTTGCCGACTCGGTCGCGCAGCTGTCAGCCCTTGCCGAGGATCTCTGAAGATGGCGGCGGCCAACTCCGTCGGGCCTCTGCGCCGGTTGTTCGGCCTGCTCCGGATCGAAGAGCAACAGGCGCGGCGCTCCCTCCAGGCTGCTGCCGCCGAGCTGCAGCGGCTTGAGCGCGCCGGCGAGGCTGCGCGCGAGCGCGAGCGCCGCGGGCGGGCGCTGATTGCCGCCGGCGCCGCCGGCCGGCGGCAGGACTACGGCGCGGTTCTGGACCGGATCGCCGGCCTCGAAGAGATCAGGCTGGGGCGGCAGGCCTCGGCGGAGCTGGCCCCGCGCATCGTTGCGGCCCAGTCCGCAGAGGCGGCGCTGCGGGAGGCCTATCTGGCCAAACGGGTGGAACGCCGGCAGGTGGAGACGCTGCTGCGCGCAGCCGAGATCCGCAAGGCAAGGGAAGCGGCGAAACGGGAGCAGCAGGCGCTCGACGACTGGTTTCTGGGCGGCAGGCTGCGCGCGCGCCGCAGCCGGCCGGATGCCGGCAAGACACAGCCGGGCAGCCGGGACGACAAATGGCCGGAGGACAGCAATCCCGGGCCGGTTAGTGAAAGTTAAGTTGAACCTGTCAGAGGGGACTTTAACCGAATCTGCCACAAGGGGACAGGAGATTCCCGCAGCAGAACCGGGCTTCCGATTCTGACACTCTTCTAACCCCTCGCTCCGTTCTTTGGCATGTCTTCTGCAGGGTTTTCCGGCGTGACCGTCGCACTGGGGAACGAGATCAATATAGGCCCGGGCGCAAGCGCCGGCAGTACGGGCGCTCCGGGCGGCTCGCTGGCTTTTTTCGGCAGAGCTGCCGCGGAGGGATTTTCTGCCCGCTGGCGTCTGGAGCTGGCGGCGATGCGCTCTGCCGGCGAGAGCGGCGGCGGAGACGGGCAGGCGCCGGCCGGTGCGACGGAGGCGCGGGAAGCGGCGGACGGCGATCGGGCGGCGCAGAGGGGAACAAACCCTGCGGCCATTCGCCAGGCGGGGGGCGCAAATGGGCCGGCGGCCGTGCCCGATCCGGAGACGGAGGGCGATTCGGCGCCTGCCGGCAGCAGCGATACGCCGCCTGAGGCCGGAGCGGCGCGAAGCGCAGAGAG
>DATGLJ010000223.1:0-2294 GCA_035294185.1 Occallatibacter sp.
TGCGCTCGTGCCCTTTGCTACGGCGTGGATGGGCGAAGACGCCGATGCCCAGGCTCCCATCGAGTTCTACGGCACGGTGCTGCTTTTTGCCGCAATCGCATATTTCCTCCTCAGCAAGAATCTCGTCCGCCAGCATGCGAAAGATTCGGCGCTGGCGATCTCCATCGGCCCGGACAGAAAGGGCATTGCGAGCATAGCGATCTACGCCGTTGCCATTCCTCTGGCCCTCGTGCACCCGTGGATCGCCTATTCCTGTTATGTCCTGGTCGCCATCATCTGGCTGCTGCCCGATCCGCGCATTGAAAAAACCCTTCGGGGATAAAAACCGGCGTGCGGTTCTTCGCAGGCTCTGCATCGGCGGCCGGATCAGGGCTTCGAAGGCTTATCTCGAACCCGATGCGTCGCGGGCGCGCAAAAACAGATCGTAGAGTCTGTCCTCCCCAAGCACTCTTTGCAATTCGCCAAATGCGGTCAGAGGCGTGAGCGCCAGAAACAGGATTGCGGTGTAGATGAGAATCGCGCTCAAGCTGCCGCCGCCCAGATCGGCAATGCTCGCCGTGAATGGCCTGCCGCGAAAATAACCTGCCGCAGCGTCTTCCAGAATCTTAAGGACCATGAGAGTGACGGCAAAGATGCCGGATTTTAAAAGCGTCGGGTAGATAAGCGGCGCGTCGTCGGCTCGCTTGCCTGGGTGGAATGCCCTGACGATGAGCATGAACTTGGCAAGCACCAGCGCATTGATCAGCGCGGCGCCATGCGTTGCGAATTCGATCCGATGCTGAGCCAGAACGATGGATTTGAATTCGATGAACATCCCCAGGAAGAGCCATAAATAAACAAAGAGGATAAGAAACTCCCTGAATTCGCGATAAGCGCGCTGCTTCAGGATCTCCCTTTTATTCGGCATATTCTTTCTCCCTGCGAATCGGCGAGTCGCGCGGCCGCATTCGCCATTGAAGAAGGCGGTTGCACAAGAGTCTTCGCGCCAGGCCGGTAACCGGACCGGGGAACGGGTTGTTCCGATCAGCGGCTTCGATTCCCGCTATGCCGCAGAATGTTGGAGAAGAGCTTAAATTGCCGGAGGATTGGAGGCGCGGGCCGGGATCGAACCGGCGCATAAAGGTTTTGCAGACCTCTCCCTTACCACTTGGGTACCGCGCCCCGGGCGGCCGCCTGGAACTCCTGGATTCATCCAAACCAGCCCGGCAGATTTGCCGCAACCGAGCATGGCTTGGAGCGGGAGACGAGATTTGAACTCGCGACCCTCGCCTTGGCAAGGCGATGCTCTACCACTGAGCTACTCCCGCTTGCTGCATTTTCATGCCTGGCGCAGAGCGGAATCTCTTCCACTCTCCAACGGTGCGTTGCTCCCTCGCACCAGCGATGAAAATGCTCCAGAGCAACACTGAGTATACCGGGCGGCGGAAGGGCGGGTCAAACGGCGCCTGACCGCTGCCCATGCCGATTCCTACGCCGGATGGGCAATGCCCGCAGCCGGCGCGGGCGGCGCGCCGCGCAGGCCCTTTTCCTCGCGCACGATCCGGCCGTCGCGCATGTGCAGGATGCGGCCGGCCACTGCGGCCGCCTCGGGATTATGCGTAATCATCAGCACGGTCTGGCCGAGTTCGCGGTTGGAGCGAACCAGCATTTCCAGCACTGCTTCGGAGTTCTTCGTGTCCAGGTTGCCGGTGGGCTCGTCGGCCAGCACAATGGCGGGATGCGTGATGAGCGCCCGGGCAATGGCCACCCTCTGCTGTTCGCCGCCGCTCAGCTCGCCGGGCCGGTGTTCGAGGCGTCCTTTGATTGACAGCATGTCGCAGAGCTGCTCGAGATAGAAGCGGTCCATCGGCTCTTTCCGGCCGCTCACCGCGTAAGCAATCTCGATGTTACCCATGGCCGAAAGCGTAGGCAGCAGATTGAACTTCTGGAAGACGAAGCCGATGCGCTGCCTCCGCAGCCGCGTCCGCTCGGCATCGCTGAGCGCTGCGAAATCCACGCCGTCGACGATCACCCGGCCGGCCGTTGCGCGCGTAAGGCCGCCGAGCAGGTAAAACAGCGTAGACTTGCCCGACCCCGAAGGGCCTACGATGGCCACAAACTCGCCGCGCGCCACATTCATTGACACGCCGCGCAAGGCTGCGACCTGCAACCGGCCGGTTGAGTAAATCTTCGTGGCCTCTTCGACCTGAATGATGTTGTCGGCGATGGGCGATGCGGGCTCAGGCGGCACGTTTCCCATTGTAACGGGGATGCCCGCAGCAGATGGACCCGGCATGGAACCGGCAGCCGCCTTC
>DATGLJ010000224.1:0-7860 GCA_035294185.1 Occallatibacter sp.
TCCGACAGCGTCGATCTCGTCGATGAAGATGATGCAGGGAGCGTTCTTCTTGCCCTGCTCGAAAAGGTCGCGCACACGGCTTGCGCCTACGCCCACGAACATCTCGACGAAGTCGGAGCCGGAGATCGAGAAGAAGGGCACGTTGGCCTCGCCGGCCACGGCGCGGGCCAGCAGCGTCTTGCCGGTTCCCGGAGGGCCGACGAGCAGCACGCCCTTGGGAATGCGGCCGCCCAGCTTCTGGAACTTCTGCGGCTCGCGCAGATACTCGATGATCTCCTTGAGCTCTTCCTTGGCCTCGTCCACTCCGGCCACGTCTTTGAACGTGACCTTCTTCTGCTGCATGGAGAGCAGCCGCGCGCGGCTCTTGCCGAAGCTAAGAGCCTTGTTGCCGCCCGACTGCATCTGCCGCAGCATGAAGAACCAGATGGCGCCCAGCAGAACGAACGGCCCCACGTTGAACAGCATCATGGGCCAGAAGTTGCTCTGCGGCTCCTTGATGGAGAAGTTCACCTTGGCGGCCAGCATGGCCTTTTCGAGGTCTTCGTAATTCGAAGGAATCGTGGTGTGGAACTGGTCCTTCGGAGACGCTTTCAGGTGCCCGCGCAGTTCGTCGCCCTGGATGGTCGCATCCTGCACCTGCTGGTCCTGCACCTTCTGGAACAGTTCCGAGTAAGGAATCTCATTGTCTTTGCCCATATTGGCGCTGCGCGAGACAACACCCCACAGGAGCATAAGACAGATGAGGATGAACACCCAGAACATGATGGTTTTAACGCTTGAATTCACCAGGACTCCTCTTTCAGCGAGGGAGAAAAACCCACGGCCTCCGCCATCGCCCGCATCACCTTTTAGACGCCCGCATCTGGCGCGAAGTTACAGAAACCAGCCAGTAAAGCTCGACGATACAAAGTAATGCACTGCCGCGATGAGCAGTATCTCAAATTGTACTCCCGGGCAGGCTGGGAACGGGAAAGCTTTTGGGTTGCGGGGCGGGGTGAGCGCCGGCCTTCCTGTGCTGGCAGAACTCATTTTATGGCAGGCAGTTGCGGATTATTCCCGGAGCGGTCGAACGCGGACCGTTATCGTCGGTTCCATATTGGGATCGGGTTCGAGTTCAACGCCCCGCATCCATACGATACGCCCGGCAAGCTCGAGAACCGGCCAGAGGGCCCGCTCCGAGCCGGTAATTCGCAGACGCTCAAGGATTTCCTTTACTTTTCGGGGAGCACTGGAGTGCCGCAGGAGGACGCGGTCGCCGGGAGCCCAGGTGCGGAGGCGGGCCATGCCGCCAGCCGGTCCTGCGGTTTCAATCCGCACCCGCAGCCCAAAGGCGGGCGCGTCCGCCTCGCCGGGGATGGGGATCTCGTAGATAGCCGGGGGCTGGGTCCTGCGGACGGCCGGACCGGGCTCGATGCGCAGTTCGCGAGCTGTCCGCTCGGCGTGGAGGCCTTCCACTTCGCACTTTTGCCCTGCCCGGCCGGTTAACGCCATGGTCCGCAGAGCCTCGGTGGAGGGGAAATCCGGCCGGGCTCCCAGGCGCGCGGCCGCATGGCGCAGCAGGCGCCGCTGCAGCGCCGGGGCGAGAGCGGCAAACCGTCCCGCGTCGATAGCCAGTCCTCCGGCCGCTGCGCGTCCGCCTCCCCGCACCGGTTTGCCGGGCAGGATCAGCTCCCGCGCATGCCGTGCCACCTCTGCCTGCCACCAGGCGTCTTCATCGCGGGCCAGCGCAGCTACCTGGGACAGGTGCCGGCGGAGGTTCGGGTTCCAGCCTTCGAGCAGCGGCAGCAGCTCGTGCCGGATGCGATTGCGGGTGAAGCTGAGGTGCCGGTTGGTCGAGTCCTCGCGCCACGGCTGGCCAATGGCCTTGAGATAGGCCTCGACTTCGCCGCGAGTCGTGTTGAGCAGAGGCCTGAGAATCAGTCCCTCGGAAAATTCGAGAGCCGGGGAGATGCCGCCCAGACCCTCGGTCCATGCACCGCGCAGCAGCTTTGCCAGGACGGTTTCGGCCTGGTCGTCGAGCGTATGCGCCGTTGCGATTGCATCGAGCGGAGTTTTGGACAAGAGTTCTCGAAACCAGCAGTAGCGCAGCCGGCGCGCAGCTTCTTCGAGCGTTTCGGCGGCTTTGCCTGTCGATGGATCGGATCGGGCTTCGGCACTGGTATCTACGCGCGCCTCGTGGAAGGGAAGGCTGAGTTCGCCGGCCAGCGCGCGGCAGAATTCGAGATCGGCGTCGGCTTCGGCTCCGCGCAGCCCATGATGCAGATGCGCCGCGTGGAGCACCAGGCCCAGTTCGCTAGCATGCCCTGCCAGCGCGCGCAGCAAGGCGACCGAATCGGCTCCGCCGGAAAGCCCGACGGCCAGGCGCGTGCCGGGCCTGAGCAAAGCAAGGTCCAGCGGCAGCCGGATGGCGGAATTGCGGCGGTGGGAAGTTGTGGACACGTGAGGATGATAGACGCTTTGCGCGGCGGGCCGGAAACCGGGGAGTGCGCCCGACGCGGTGCTATACTCGCCAAAGTCATGCAAGTGTTTGTCATTCTTCCCGCCGCGGGGCTGGGCACCCGGATGGCTGGACCCCAGCCAAAACAGTTCCTGTCCCTCGACGGCGCTCCGATCCTGATTCACTCGCTGCGCGCTTTTGCCTCGGTCCGGCGGGTGACGGCGATTTACGTGGCCGTGCGCAAGACCGAGATGGAGCGCGTGCAGGCGCAGATTGCCGAGCATGGTTTTGCCGGCCGGGCATGCGTGGTGGAGGGCGGTGAAAAACGGCAGGAGTCCGTGGCCAATGCGCTCGCTGCGCTGCCCGCCGCCGAGGACGATATTGTGCTGGTGCATGACGCAGTGCGGCCGCTCATCGATGCGGCGACGATTGAGCGCACCATCGATGCTGTGGCCGAGAACGGCGCGGCGATTGTGGGCCTGCCGGCCGTTGACACGATCAAGCAGGTGGATCGCACCGCGCACGGGGCGATCATCACCTCCACGATTCCGCGGGAGTTCATTGTGCTGGCGCAGACGCCGCAGGGTTTCCGTTATGGCCTGCTGAAGAATGCCTTCGCCGCCGCCGCCGAGGACGGTTTTGTGGGCACCGACGAGGCATCGCTGGTGGAGCGGGCCGGGCAGGCCGTTCACGTGGTTCCTGGTTCTCAGGTTAATCTGAAGATTACGCAGCCCGGCGACCTGGAACTGGCGGAGTTCTATCTGCGCCGGCGTTCGCGCTGAGCGGCGCCACGGCGCTTTGCGGACTGCAAAGTCCGCCGGATGCCCTCTTGGATCCGCATTTGCTTTTCCCTTAATCTGCTTCGATCTACGAGCGGCCCAGCCGAGCTGCCGTAACGCCGCATGGGCACGGAGAACATGGATACACGGATCGGATTCGGTTACGACTCGCATGCCTTCAGGCCGGGCGTGCCGCTACGCATTGGGGGTATGACGATTGAGCATCCGGAGGGGCTGGCCGGCCACTCCGACGGAGATGTTCTGCTTCACGCAATTACCGATGCGCTGCTGGGCGCGGTTGCCGCGGGCGATATCGGCAGCTTTTTTCCGCCGGGGGATGCGCGCTGGAAGAACGCCGATTCGGCGATCTTTCTGAATACGGCTCTCGAAGAGCTGCAACACGCCGGCTATCGGATCGGCAATGTGGACGCAACGCTCATCCTTGCTGCGCCCAAGATCTCGCCGATTGCTGCCGATATGCGCGCCCGTGTGGCTGAGCTGCTGCATGTGGAACTCGACCAGGTGAGCATCAAGGCCAAGACTCCCGAGGGGCTCAATCTGGATCACGTCGCCCAGTGCCACGCGGTGGCGCTGGTGACGCGCGCTCAGGATCCCGGCGATCTGAAGCAGATCAGCGACGTGATCGAGAACCAGCGCCAGCTGGAAGATGTTGTCGAGGATCTGCTTTCGACGGTGCACGGCGTGCCCAAGCGGCGGGTTTCGCCGTTGTATGACACCGAGGACATTACCTAGCGCGGGTCTTCAGAGGGAGCGCGGCTCCGTTGCTTTCGCCTGGTATTCGCTCGGGAAGCCGCGTTAATCTCAAGAGAGCCGATGCCTCGCCGTCCTCCTCATCCCGAGAATTCAGTCGATGCGTTCGCCTGTTTCCATCCGGTGACGGCGGCCTGGTTTCGCGCCGTCTTCGAGGAGCCGACCAGGCCGCAGCAGCTTGGCTGGCCGGCGATTGCGCGCCGGGAGAGCACGCTGATTCTTGCGCCTACCGGAACCGGCAAGACGCTGACGGCATTTCTGTGGTGCCTTGACCGGTTGATGCTGCACGACGTTGAGGAGAAGAAGCGCGGCTGCCGGATTGTTTACGTATCGCCGCTCAAGGCGCTGGCTGTAGACGTGGAGCGCAATCTGCGCTCGCCATTGGCCGGCATCGCCAACATGGCGCGGCGCATGGGCGTGCCGTTTCATAATCCGGAGATCAGCGTGCGCACCGGCGACACACCGCAGCGCGAGCGCGCCCGGTTTGCCCGCCATCCGGCGGAGATCCTGATCACCACGCCGGAGTCGCTCTATCTTGTCCTGACCTCGCGGGCATCGGAGGCGCTGCGCACGGTCGATACGGTCATTATTGATGAGATTCATGCGCTGGTGCCGACCAAGCGCGGCGCGCACCTGGCGCTGACGCTGGAGCGGCTGGAGGCGTTGACGAAAAAGCCGCTGCAGCGGATTGGACTTTCCGCGACGCAGCGGCCGCTTGAAGAGGTGGCGCGGTTTTTGGGCGGAGTGGAGGTGCCGGGAGCGAGAGAGCAAGGGAGCAAGGGAGAAAGCGAGCAGGGAAGAGGGAATAGGCAACAGGGAACAGGAAGCGCCGCGGAAGATGGCGCCGGGGACGATGCGGACTCATTGGCGTCGATCGAAGACTCCTTGTTCCCTCGTTCCCCTGGCGCCCCGGTCTCCGGTTCGGCGGAGGCCGAGCCGCTGCGGTATCGGCCGGTCACCATCGTTGACGCCGCCGCGCCCAAGCAGCTCAGGCTGCGCATCGAAGTGCCGGTTGAAGATATGGCCCGGCTGGGCGAGATGGAGGAGATTCCATCGGGCCCGGCCTCGCAGACGCCGCGCCGCGTGTCGATCTGGAATGCGATTCATCCGCGGCTGCTGGAGATCGTCCGCTCGCGCAACTCCACGATTCTGTTCGTGAACAGCCGTCAGGTGGCCGAGCGGCTGGCCGGTTCGCTGAATGATCTTGCCGGCGAGCCGATTGCGCGCGCGCATCACGGATCGCTGGCTGCCGCGCAGCGGGCAGTGATCGAGGAGCAGCTCAAGGCGGGGCAGATTCGCGCGCTCTGTGCGACTTCGACGCTCGAACTCGGCATTGATATGGGCGCGGTCGATCTCGTCGTGCAGATCGAGTCGCCGCCTTCGGTGGCCAGCGGCATGCAGCGCATCGGCCGGGCCGGCCATCACGTGAATGCGGTGAGCGAGGGCATTCTTTTCCCCAAGTATCGCGCCGATCTGGTGGCGTGCGCCGCCGTTACGCGAGCGATGCGCGAGGGGCAGATCGAGTCAACGCGATTTCCGCGCAATCCGCTCGATGTGCTGGCGCAGCAGTTGGTGGCGATCGTCGCGCAACCGCCGGCGGAAGCAGGAAACGGGGATCGCGAATCAGGAAACAGAAAGGCTTCGACGAAGGGGACGCGCGATCAAAGGAACAGGAAGGCCGGCCCATCGAATGTTGCCGGCTCGGCTGAGGCCGCGGGCTGCGCAGACTCAGCCGTTCCCGAGGTCTCCGTCGATTTTCTCTTCGATCTTGTGCGGCGGGCGGCGCCCTTCGGCTCGCTTACGCGTTCTGCTTTTGAAGGCGTACTCGATCTGCTCAGCGGACGGTATCCCTCCGACGAATTTGCCGAGCTGCGCCCGCGGCTGACCTGGGATCGCATCCGCAATGTTGTCACCGCGCGTGAAGGCGCGGCGCGGCTGGCTATCCTCAACGCCGGGACCATTCCCGACCGTGGACTCTATGGCGTTTTTCTTGCTTACAACGATGGCAAAGCGGTGCGCGTGGGCGAACTCGACGAGGAGATGGTCTTCGAGTCGCATCCGAATGAGACGTTCATTCTTGGCGCATCGACGTGGCGTATCGTCGACATCACGCACGACCGCGTACTGGTGACGCCCGCGCCGGGCGAGCCGGGAAAGATGCCGTTCTGGAAAGGCGACGGGCCGGGAAGGCCGCTTGAGTTCGGCCGGCGCATTGGCGCGATGGTGCGCGAGCTGCGCGCTTTGCCGCAGCAGGCCGCGCTCACGCGGCTTGTCGCCGAGCACGATCTCGATCCGGTCGCTGCGGAGAATCTGCTGCGCTATCTTGCCGATCAGGCTCAGGCTGCCGGGCAGGTTCCCGATGACCGCACCATTGTCATCGAGCGCACGCGGGACGAACTGGGCGACTGGCGCGTCTGCGTACTGACGCCGTTCGGGAGCCGCATTCATATTCCCTGGGCCATGGCGGTGAGCGCGCGCATTCGCGCAGCCGGCGGCCCTGAAGTGGAGACGCTTTGGGGCGACGATGGCTTTGTGCTGCGCTTCCCTGACACGGATGCGCCGCCCGATTCGGATTGGATTCTGGTGGAAGCGGCCGAGGCCATGCAGCTTGTGCTGCGGCAGCTTGGTTCGACGGCGCTGTTTGCGGGACGCTTTCGCGAGGCAGCCGGCCGTGCGCTCCTGCTGCCGCGCCGCCGCGCCGACCAGCGCTCGCCGCTGTGGCAGTTACGCAAGCGCTCCTACGATCTGCTCAGCGTTGCTTCGCGGTATCCGTCGTTTCCGTTGCTGCTTGAGGCATATCGTGAGTGTCTGCGGGATGTTTTTGACATGCCGGGGCTGATTGAGACGCTGCGCGCTATCGAACAGCGGCAGTTGCGCGTGCATGTGGTGGAGACGCGCAAGCCCTCGCCGTTCGCCTCATCGCTGCTGTTCAGCTATGTGGCGAATTTCGTCTATGAGGGCGACGCGCCGCTGGCCGAGCGCCGCGCGCAGGCGCTGACGATCGATCAGGAGCAGTTGCGCGAGCTGCTGGGCGAGGCCGATCTGCGCGAGCTGCTCGATGAAAATGCAATTGCAGAGGTTGAGGAAGCTGCGCAGTGCCTTGCAGAGAACTACCGCGCCCGCTCGGCAGATGGCATTCACGATCTTTGCCTGAAGCTGGGCGATCTGTCGCAGGCCGAGGTTGCGCGCCGCGTTGCCAATCCGGATTTGCTGGAAGCGTTGCCCCGGCTGGTCCGGGCGCGGCGACTGCTGGAGCTGCGCATCGCCGGCGAAAAGCGGTTCATCGCGGCCGAAGATGCGGCGCGCTACCGCGATGCGCTTGGCATTCCTCTGCCGCCGGGTCTGGCGGTTGCGCTGCTCGCGCCGGTGGCGCAACCGGTGCTCGAGCTGGTTCGCCGTTACGCGCGCACGCATGGGCCGTTCACTGTACGCGAGGCAGCAGAGCGCTTTGCGCTGGATGAAGAGGCCGTGGAAAATGCGCTGCGGCAGCTTGCGCACGAGGGCCGGGTGCTGGAGGGCGGCTTCCGGCCGGCCGGACTGCATCGCGAGTGGTGCGACGCGGAGATTCTGCGGCAGATCCGGCGCAAATCGCTGGCCAGGCTGCGCCGCGAAGTGGAACCGGTGGAGCAGCACACGCTGGCGCGCTTCCTCACCCACTGGCAGGGATTGCTTGCGCCGCGCCGCGGCGGATCAGCCCATCTGGATGCATTGCTCGACACGATTGAAAATCTGCAGGGCGCGCCGCTGCCGGCCTCGCTGCTTGAATCGGCCATTCTGCCGGCGCGCATTGCCGATTACGCGCCGGCCGGTCTGGATACGCTGATTGCCGCAGGCGAGGTGGCGTGGGCCGGTATTGAGCCGATCGGCGAGCGC
>DATGLJ010000225.1:0-12479 GCA_035294185.1 Occallatibacter sp.
CGCGGCCAGGGCCACTCGGACGGCCTGCTGCGGGCGAAAGCAGTAAGCGCGCTTGCACCGGCGGACCGCAACCTCGCCACGGCGCTGGTTTTTGGCGTGCTGCGCTGGCAGTTGCTGCTCGACGCCGAGATTCGTCCGCTGCTGAAGCGTCCCAATGCAAAGCTCGACGATGAAGTGCTGGTTGCGCTGCGGCTTGGCGCGTTTCAATTGCTCTTTCTCGATCGCGTTCCGGCGCATGCCGCCATCGGCGAGAGCGTGGAGCTGACGCGGCAGGCCGGCCAGCGTTACGCCTCCGGCCTGGTCAACGCCGTGCTGCGCAGGCTGGCAGCCCCGCAGGCCGCCGAGGCGCGCGAGCATCATCCCGCCTCGGGTTATCCCGAGTGGATGGTCGAGCGCTGGATCCATCGATTCGGCGCGGAGGCTGCGCTTGCGGTCTGCGCCTACGGGCAGGCGCAGCCGCGGCTGTCGATACGAATCTGCGACCCGCATGCCGAAGCGGAGCTTGCCGGGGCGGGCATCGCGCTTGCGCCGGGCGAACTTCTTACTGCGGCGCGTGCGGCCGTCAGCGGAGACGTGACGGCGATAGCGGCATTTCGCGAAGAGCGCGTGCGCGTTCAGGACGAAGGCTCGCAGCTGATCGGTGAAATTGCTGCGTGCGCCGCCACAGCTGCTGTCCGGAACCCAAAGAACATTCTCGACGCGTGCGCTGCTCCTGGAGGCAAAACCCTGATACTTGCCGAGCGGCTTGCCGCGGCGCACATCGTTGCCTGCGAGGCGAGCGCGCAGCGGCTGGCGCAGCTGGCGAAACGGTTGAGCGGCTATGCCGGCCGCGTCGAGTGCCGGCGCGCCGATGCGGCCGCCCTTGAGGAAGATGCGGCGTTCGATCTTGCGCTTGTCGATGCGCCCTGCAGCGGCACCGGCACGCTGGGGCGCAATCCGGAGATTCGCCATCGGCTTCGGCTCGAAGACCTGCCGCGCCAGGCCAATCGCCAGCGGGCGATTCTTCGCGCTGCACTGCGCGCGGTGAAACCCGGCGGCTGCGTGGTCTACTCCACGTGCTCGCTGGAGCCCGAGGAAAACGAGCACGTGGTCGCGGCGGTGCTGCGCGAGGGCGCGCCGGCGCGGCAGATATCGCTGGGTGAGTGCATCGGGCAGATGCAGAGCAAAGGCATTCTCGCCGCCGGCGCCGCGGCGCGGCTGGAGCGCTGCCTCGCGCCGGAAGGCTGGCTGCGGTTGCTGCCCGGCGCGTTTGCCACGGATGGGTTCTTTGTCGCGCTGATCGAACGCGTATGAGCGCCGAGCGAAGCGCTCGAACTATTTCGCCACCGAGAGCCGTACGATTGCCGTCCGATCCACGCGCAAACCGCCTGCGGGCGCCTGCGCAATGACCGCTCCGGGCTTGACCGGCGTCGTAATCGGCGCATTGTCGGCGCCCACGGCCGCCACCGGCACATCGACAAACTGCACCGATGTCTTGAAGCCGGCCTTCTCCAGCGCGGCGATGGCGCTGGTCGCCAGCCAGCCGGTAAGGTCAGGCATGACGTAACCGCCGGATTCCGCGCTGGAGTCCTCATCGGAGGAGCAGGCCAGCAGCAGGGTCACAACCGGCTGGGCAATATCCTGCGCGTGCGCGGGCGGATCCTGCGCCAGCACAGAGCCCTCGGGCGCATCCGGATCGGGCAGGCAGGCGGGCGCATTGACATCGAACCCCGCGCGGCGCAGTTCCAGTTCGGCTACGCGTTCGGTGGCTCCCACGGTGTTGGGCACGTCCACCTGCTGGGGGCCCAGGCTCTCGGCCACGCGCACCCGCCAGGCGCGCCGCACCACAGTGCCCGGCGCCGGCGACTGCGCAAGGATGTGACCCGCAGCTACGTCGCCCGAGTAGTAACGATTGTCCACGTCGAGATTCAGTCCCAGCCCGGCCGTCTCGCTGCGCGCCTGCGCAACCGTCATGCCCTTGAGCGATGGCACGCGCACCTCGGCGCCGTGAATGGCGAAGTGCATAGTGACGATGGCCGACAACAGCGCCACGGCGAGCAGCGCCATGGCGAGCGATGCGAAGCGGAAAAAACTGAGGACCGTGCGGCTGTTCATCGGTTTTTGCTCTCGGGTCCGGGGCGGTTAACGCCTGTTGTCCGTCACCGGCTCGGGATGGATGGTGACCCGCTGCACCTCGGGGCAGGCCATCTTCAACCGGTCTTCAAGCGCAGTAATGATGGCATGCACGCGCTTCAGGTTCAGATCGTCGGGCAGGGTGCAATGGCAGGCCAGATAAATGTGTTCGCCGGCATGGCTGACGCTGATCTGGTGCACGTCGCAGATTTCGGGAAACTCGGCCGCGGCCGTGCGCAGGCACTGCTCGATTCTGCGGTCGGACTCGACGATCGCTTCGGGCTGCTCGATCGTGGCCGGTTCGCTTTCGATGTGCGTAAGGATTGAGTCGATCTCCGGGGCAGCGCGCAGGATCTCAGCCTCGAGCGCAGTTACAAAATCGTGCGCTTCGAGCAGAGAAAGATTCTCGTCGAGTTCCACGTGCTGCTCGACGCGCAGCCTGCCCTGATGCGACTGCACGCTAAGCTCGTGAACCGCAACGTTATGGCGCGCGGCCACTACGCGGATGCGGTCGAAGACGCTTTCGGCGTGCGAATCGCGCGGAATGGTGCGGATGACGACATCGGCGCCGGGCAGCGCGCGGCGCACCGCATCGGTCGCGTCCTGCACCAGATTTCCTGTGTGCTCGAAGGTGGAGCGGCGCGGCAGGGCGAGCGTGAGATCGGCAAAATAATCGGCGCCGGCGCGGCGCACCCGCGCCTGCTCTACGGCCAGCACGCCTTCGACGCCCTCCACCTCGCGCACCACGCGCCGGCGCGTTTCGGCGGGTATTTCGTCGGTGAGCACGCTCACGGCTTCGTGGCCCAGCCGCACCGTCATGCGCAGGATCATGATCGAGACCGCTATCGCGGCCACCGGATCGGCATAGCGGAGCCAGGGTACGCTCAGCCGTTCACCGATCCACGCGAAGCCCAGACCGGCAAGCACGGCGACCGAGGCCCAGATATCGGAGGCAAAGTGCGAAGCGTCGGTGGCCAGCGCCGGGCTGCCGGTGCGCGCGGCCACAATGCGCAACCGGCGCGAGCGCCAGATATCGACCGCGATGGAGGCGATCAGCACGCCCGTGGGCCACAGCGAATGGCGCAGCTCGACGCCGCGGCCGAAGATGCGGCGCATCGCCTCCCAGATGATCCACGCGCAGGAGACGCCCATCAGCCCGGCCTCGGTAAACGCCGACAGATTCTCAACCTTGCCGTGGCCGTAGGTGTGGCCTTCGTCGGCGGGCCTGTCGCTTACGCGCACAGAGAAAAAAGTGAGCGCGGCGCCCGCAAGATCGAGGCCGGAGTGGGCAGCGTCGGAAAGCACGCCAATCGAGCCTGAAAAAAGGCCCGCGGCGAGCTTGAGCACGGTCATGGCTCCGGCCGCGAGCATGGAGCTGCGCGCAGTGCGCTGTTTTTCGCGCGAAAGCTGGGGCCGGGCAAGGGGCGGCATTGCGGATGGTCCGCTGCCATGCATAGCCTGACCATGATTTGGCGGCTGGCTGAGAGACGCGCTGGAGGCCGTGCCGGGCATATCGATTACTAGCCTACTCTTCCAGGCTGCGGCGATCCACGGCGGGGCAGCTGGTCGGTTTGCAATCGCATTCCCTCCGGGACTGAAGCCCGGAAGCATCCTGCCTGACGGATGCACGGGCTCAGGCCCGTACCCTTCAAACGGATCCGCGACCCGCGGCGGCTATTGATGAAACCGCCCTACGCGCACACAGCCGTGTACAGGCCCGCGATGCCGAAGGTGTAGGGTTGCCAGGCGCATTCCCGGTAGCCGCAGGAGCGCATCAGCGCCAGCAGCTCCTGCGGCGGCGGAAAATCGCCAACCGAGGCCGGCAGGTAATTGTACGGACCGGCTTTGCCGCAGATCGCGCGGCCAATCGCCGGCAGCACGCGGCGGAAATAAACAGCATAGGCTTTGCCGATCAGCCCGCCCGGCTGGCTGAATTCGAGAATTCCCAACCGGCCTCCGGGCCTGAGAACGCGATGAAACTCGCGCAGGCCGGCCTCGTAGTTGGCCAGATTGCGAAAGCCGAAGGCGGTGACGATCAGATCGAGAGAATGGTCGTCCAGAGGAAGATTCAGCGCATCGGCTTCCATGGCGATTGCGTAGGGCGCGTCTTCGCTCAGGCACGATCGCCGTACGCCCGGGCCGCCGAATTTTTCCGCGCCGCGCCGCAGCATCTCCGGCGCAAAGTCGGCAGCCAGTATCGGCCGCGATTTCCGCGGCCGGTGCCTGAGCAGCGCCATGGTCATGTCGCCGGTGCCGCAGCAGACATCCAGCACCGCGGCCTCGGGCCGGGCCAGCACATCGCGGAAGCGCCGCGCCGCCCGCCGCCACCACAGCCGGTCGATATTAGCCGAGAGCACGTGGTTCAGCAGGTCGTAGCGCGGGGCAATCGAATCGAACATCTCGCGCACTGCCTGCGCGGCATGTGCTTCGTCCACTGCTCCTGCGGGTTTGGCGCCGGTGGCGGGCATGGCTTGCTCCCGTATCCGCTCGAAAGAAATCGGCAGCCGCGTGGCCCGCCGCATTTTCTATGCTAACGGATCGAGATTTACAAATCCGCCGAGACGCTGTGGCCGGTCACCGCCCAGGGCGTGCTTCGGGATCAGCCTGCGTCTACGCCACGCCGATTCCCGCCTGGCCGCCATTGTTTCGAGCCGCTGCAGCGCCATCCTGCATCCGCCCTTCGAGCACGCTTTCGAGCGCGCGCACCAGTTCCGGGCCTGTCACCTCAAGCTGCCGCGTATGGAACTCGCCCAGCGAGGCCAGAATGCGTTCGCCTTCGGGCGTTACGCGCAGCAGCACGCGGCGATGATCGCGCGGATCGCCGGTGCGGCGCAGCAGTCCCTGGGCGATCGTGCGGTCCACCAGCTCGACGGTGCTGTTGTGCTTCAGAAACATGCGCGCGGCAACGTTGGCAATGGTTGGCTCCATGCCCTCCGGCATGCCGCAGACGCACTGCAGCATCTGGTACTGCTGGAAGCGCATTCCGGCTTTTTCCGCAGCCACATGGCTGATGTGAAGAAAACGCCGGAGCTGGTAGCGAAACTCAGCCAGCTTGCGCAGATGGGCAAGATCGAGCTCCGGAATATGGTCGGTGGTCGGCTCCGGAGCAGGACGGGCGTTGATACGGCGATTGCTCGCCGTGGTTTCTGCTAAGTCTGCCATGTTGGAATCGTATCACGACATAATCGCTGCGCGATATAGATTATTTAGAATGGAATCCTGGCTTTGTGGCTGCTGGCGGGTTACTCCAGAATAATGGCACAAGGCAGGGAGCGACGCGATGGCGGTGCAGATTGGCGCAAAGGCGGACGCCGGTTTCGACGACCCGATCGGCATGCTTCAGGATTGTCATCGCCGCATTGAGCGGTTCGCCGGACTCCTTGGCCAGGTTGCCCGGCAGGCGGACGGCCGCGCCCTCAGCGCCGAGGAGTGCGAGGCCGTTGAGGCCGCGCTGCGGTATTTTCGCGAATCCGGCCCGCGCCATAACGCCGATGAAGAGGAGTCGCTGTTTCCGCGCATGCGCCAGGGCGGCGCCGCCGAAGTGCTGCGCGATGTCGAGCGGCTCGAAGACGAACACCGCCAGTCCGAGGCCCTGCACAAGGAAGCCGCCGAGCTCTTCGACCGCTGGATGGCCGACGGCGCGCTCGCCGCAGTCGATCGCGGCCGTCTTCACGCCGTCATCGCGCGCCTTGAGCTGATCTATCGCGAGCACATCCGCATCGAGGAGCAGGTCGTGTTTCCCTGCGCCGCGCAGATGCTCGATCCGAAGACGGTCGCGGCCATCGGCGCCGAGTTCCGCCTGCGCCGCGCGTAACCGCGGCAGGCCGGGCAATCTCCAAACCCCGTCTCGCGGCCCAGGCAGTATGATCTTCACGGGAATCGTGCAGACATTCTGCCGGCGCCGAACTTCAATTTTCGGGGTAAAGGGCGTGGTCCGCGCCCTGCCGTTCAGGCCCATTGCTCAGGGGAGATTCGCAATGAAGATGCGCTTCATGCTCGCTGTACCTGTATTGTGTGCAACCGCTTTTGCGCTGCCTGTATCCGCGCAGCAGGATTACTTCGGCAACTGGCCCTCTGGCCACTCACCCCAGGAGGTCGGCAAGCGTCTCGCCGAGCACTTCATCGCGATGCCTCACCAGGGCAAGGGAACCATCGAATACAGCGAGGCGGGTTCGTGGTACGGCGCGCTCACCTTCGCGCAGGTTACGCACGATACCGATCTGCGCGACCGGCTCATCCGCAGATTCGATCTGCTGATGCCCGGCGGCGCCGAGGCCGGCAGGATTCCCCATCGCGATCACGTCGACGATTCGATCTTCGGCATCGTGCCGCTTGAGATCGGCATGCAGATGAAGGACAAAAAGTATCTCGACTACGGCCTGAGTTATGCCGACCGCCAGTGGGAGAATCCTCTGCCCGACGGCCTTTCGCACGAGACGCGCTACTGGATCGACGACATGTACATGCTCACCATCCTGCAGCTCCAGGCATACCGAGCCACCGGCGACCGCAAGTATCTCGACCGCGCAGCCAATGAGATGGTTGCCTATCTCGACAAGCTGCAGCAGCCGAACGGCCTCTTCTATCACGCGCCTGACGTTCCCTTCTTCTGGGGCCGCGGCGACGGCTGGGTCGCGGCCGGCATGACGGAGATGCTGCGCAGTCTGCCCGAAGATCATCCGCAGCGCGCGAGAATTCTGAAGAGCTACCGGGCGATGATGGCCGCTCTGCTCCAGTACCAGGCCAAAGACGGCATGTGGCGGCAGCTTATCGACCACGACGAGGCGTGGGAAGAGACCTCGAGCACCGGCATGTTTGCCTTCGCAACGATCACCGGCGTAAAAAGCGGCTGGCTTGACGCGGCAACCTACGGACCGGCGGCCCGCAAAGCATGGATAGCCGTCACCGGCTTCATCGACCAGAACGACGACATCACCCAGGTCTGCGCGGGAACGAACAAGTTCAACAGTCTGGATTACTACCTGAACCGGCCGCGCCGCACCGGCGACTTTCACGGTCTGGAGCCGATCCTGTGGTCGGCGACGGAGCTGCTCAGATAGCAGGGTCAGCGGAACTGCGCTGCTGCGCTCAATCCAGCCGCGTCAGAAAGGCGCTGCCTTCTTTCGGATGCGTCGCGCGCGCAATCCGTTCGGCCATCTGCATGTCGTCGCCTGGCGGCCGGATGCGGACCCAATAGCTGTCTTCGCCGGGGAATTCGATTACGTTTGAGCCGGGATACTCGCGCAGAAGCTCGGCCTTCAGCCGGAGGGCCGCGCGTTCGCTGTGAAAGGCGCCAATCTGCACGCACCAGCGGCCGCCGGAGTCGATCGGCTTGGGCGCCTGGTAGACATCGATCCGCACCCGCGCCAGGCCGCTGCGATAAACGCCGGTAGCCTTCGCCGATGCGATGGTCAGGTCGATCACGCGGCCATGCACGAACGGTCCGCGGTCGGTGATGCGCATCGCCCCCGACTGGCCGGTCTCAAGATTTGTCACCACGACCAGCGATCCCATCGGCAGGGTGCGGTGCGCAGCGGTCATGGCGTCGTCGTCGAACACCTCGCCATTGGCTGCCCGGCGTCCTCTGTAGGGAGCCGTGTACCAGGTGGCGTAGCCCACCTGCGAGGCGATCGGCCGGTGCGTGGCGATGTAGGCCAGATCATCCTGGGAAATCCCGCCCGGCGGAACCGGCGTGATGGGAATGCGCGCAGACGGCGGCGCTCCGGATGCGGATTGGGCCGGTGCTTCGACGGGCGGCATCGCCTGCGGCGGAGGCATCTGCCCCTGGCGGCGATGGCTGCATCCTGCAGCCAGAAGCGCAAGCGCTGCAGCCCATGCCGGAAAGATGCGGCGACCGAACGCCCTGTATGAGCCCGTGGTAAGCCTCAAGCGCGAGGATCCCTGTTGAATGGATTTGGCTCGGATGGATTCTGCGGTGGATTCCGTTCCGGCCCGGATGGAGAACTTTGCCGGTTGCCTGAGGCTTCGAAGCTGTCCGCCAGATGACGCAGCGTGTCGGAGAGCCGGCGCATGACTGCAATCGATTCCCGCCGGACCGGCGGCACCACCGAATCATTCACGTAGGCAACCGCATGACGCAATTCGTCCTCGATCCGGTCGATCGCTTCTTCGAAGCCGGACCTGGGACGCCAGCCAGGTGGAGGATTTGTGTTCACGGCACCCGATCCTTCGCTTTGGAACCTCCGCAGCGGTTTCAAAATCGCGCCGTCAAGCCGCTGCCGCGCAAAATAGCCCTGCTTCGCTCCGAAAACGCCTCGTTGACCGGCGGAAAAAGCCACGCAAACCCGGCAACAGTTCTCAGGCTGTTCGACTTTCAGTCTCTAAGGCTCGCCGGGGCCCGTCAATCCCCATCGATCCTGCCGATCCCGCGAGGTTGCCGCATCCGTTAACAGATGGGTTAACGGTTGCATCGCCGCAGCCGCCGCGAGCAGCCGGTTCAGATCCACTGTCTCGGCTGAACCCTTACTGCGGCGATTTGTTGCGTGCGACCCTTTTCGGCTAAGCTGCGTCCCAATATCTGTTGGCGATGACTGGGCGATGCCGGACCGGAGGCCGATGACGGCGCGTAAGGGGAGTTGTTTGCGAAGCGCGGCGTTTATATGCCTGCTGGCGGCTGCCGGTGCAATTGCGTCCGCGCGGAGCAGTCAGCCGTCTTCCGCCGCCGGCCAGGCTGGCGCGCCGTCGCAGCCTGCTTCGGCGCAGGACCTGCCCTCGCTTCCGCAGCCTGCCTCTCGCGCAAAGCCAGGCCCGGCGGGTCCGTGCGAGCTGCGCAATGCTGCGGCCACGATGGCGGCAACGGCGGCAGTGCGGGCAAGCTCCGTGGTTGAGAATGAGGACAAAGCGCTCTCGGCGCCGCCCAGGATCGTTGGCATTACGCTATGCGTGCCCCACGTGCCGGTGATCGACTGGTATGCGCGCTTCGTAAACGGGCCGGCGGTCAAGCCGCTTACCCCGCTCCAGAAGGCGCACCTGGCCGGCCGCAATCTCATCGATCCTTTTAATCTGCTCACCATCGGCGGCGAAGCAGCGATCGGCACTGCGTGGAATTCGCACTCCATTTACGGTCCCGGCTGGAATGGCTACGCCAGAAATGTCGGGGTAAGCTTCACGCAGGACATGGTCGGCGAGTTCTTCGGCACATTTCTGATCCCTTCGGTCTCGCACGAGGACCCGCGCTACCATCGCATGCCGAACGCCAGCATCGCGCGCCGCGCCTTCCATACCGTCGAGCAGGTTGCCTGGACTCTGAGCGACGATGGCAAGGGCATGCCCAATTACTCCAACCTCATAGGTTTTGCGGCCGAGGCCGAGGTCAATAATCTCTACGTTCCCGGGCAGGAAACAAACCTGCCCGCCACTGCCAAGCGGTACGCAACGGCGCTGGCCACGGCGCCCATCGATAACGTCATCACCGAGTTTCTGCCCGATATCGCCAGACACATCCGCGTGCAGGTGGTGTTGGTGCAGCGCATCATCAACCAGGTGGCGCGCACGGCCTCTGCGGCTCCCTCCCAGTAGCCCGCAGCTTACGGTTCATGGCAGAGCGCAGCTGCCGGCTGTGCGCGGGTCGATCGGGCGGCCGCCGGTGCTCAGGCCGCGGCAGGTTCGGCGGCCGGCCTGCGCGACGATGCATGCGCGAGAATGAACCAGGCCAGCCACGCCGGCGCAACCCATAAATACGCTTTCGAGTGCATGTCGAAGCGATTCACTTCGAACTCGACGAGCAGATAAACGGCGGCCAGAATTGCGAGCGCGATCCGCGAGGCATTGCGCGCGGCGGCAAGCAGGATAGCGGGAATGGCCAGCGTCTGGTCGAAGATCCACCCGAAGGGCGCCACGATCAGCGAAACCAGCATAAGCAGGCTGCCATCCTCAAGCCAGTCCCAGGCGCGGCGGCGCGGCCAGAACCAGGCCAGAGCCCATGCGCAACCCGCGAGAGCCGGTACGAAGGCGAGCCATTCCCATCCCGGGTTGATGGAGTCGCGAATCACGTCGCCCAGACACGCGGTGAATTCGCGGGTGATGGACGAGGTGCGCATGTAGTGCGCATAGTCGCGCCAGGCGGTGGGATCGATCAGCGTGGTGAGCGCTGCGCCCGCTGCCATGGCCGCGGCGGCGCCGGCAAGGATGCGGTAGCTGCGCGAGATGACCAGCCAGACCAGCAGCACAACTCCGAAGGGAAGAAAAAGATGCGGCTTGAGCGAGCAGAGCCAGAGCGCTGCTCCGGCGGCGAAGGGATGGGAGCGATGGAGGCGCAGAAACAGCACGAGGCCGAAAAGCAGCAGGATGGAGGTCTGGCCGAGCAGCACGCAATCGAGCGCCGGCGGAAAGCAGTAGCCGAGCCAGATGAGCTGGCTGTTTGCCGGGCCGGCTGCGCGGCCGATCATGCCCCAGAGCATGCGCACCGAGGCGATGAGCAGGGCAAGCATGAAGAGCGACCAGGGCAGCGCGGCGGTCTGGGCGTCGAAGTAGCCCAGGGGCAAAGCGAGCGGCAATGCCCAGGGAACGTTGCGCATGAAATAGGGACTGCCGCCCCTGAAGCCCGCTTCGCGCTCCAGAGCATCCAGCGCGGCGGCATCGTAGGGGTTCGCGTGGCGCACTAGCTGATGGCCGGTTGCCCAGTAGGTGATGAAATCGCGTCTGGACACGACGGCGCGGTTGAAGGGCAGGGCGCTCAAAAACAGAATGGTGAACAGCGCCGCCAGCGCACACGCAGCCGCCATCGCGAGCAGGCCGAAATCGTGCCCATCCTGTTTGACCGGCGACATCGCAACCCCTTCGGAGGCTTTTCGGTATGGCAACCATCATATACAGCGCCGCGACAGCAGAAATCGGGAACGCCGGGATAGTGCGCCTGTAACGCGAGCCATTTTTCATGTCCGGTTTGGCCTGTTCGGGTGACCTTTGTCCCGTTACCGGTCATCGCAGCGGCGGCGGCCGATGTATACGGACCGGGTCTGTGAGCCGAGGGCTGTAAACAGGCGTATACAGATGGTCAACAGAGGCTGCCGGGAATGCGCTTGTAAGCGGCTGAAAAGAAAGCGCCTGTGGAAAACCAGAGCAAATGGCACGCCATGTGCAGGGAGTATGGCGCCCCGCTGAGGCTGGGTAATCGACACAATCGGGAGACACCATGAACAGCCTGTTTCTGAAGATGTACGTAAAGATCCAGGAACTGAAGAGCCGCGAAGACGGCCAGGATCTGGTCGAGTATGCTCTGTTGCTGAGCTTGATTTCCCTGGCCTTGGTTACCAGTATCCAAGGCGTTACCAACGCCATCACCGGGATCTTTAACAAGATCAGCACGTCGCTGGCGTAGTCATGGCTGGCGCGGCCAGGCCCTGAGTCCTCGGCTTTTTTTGATCGAGCAAGGGCGCAGACCAAAAACCGCGTGTGCCGGGGTTATTGCGGGGAGCCGGTTGATAGCGACCGAAAAGGGCTGGCAGAGAAGAACGCCTGAGAACCATTTTTACCCCAGTGCTTCCGATACCTCGTCACCGCGCAGGAAGTGGTAAAGCAGTACAACACGTTTCACGGCGACAGCCGGAATCATTGCCCATGGAGAGAACACGATGAAGAACGCGCTTTTGAAGCTGCACATGATCCGCTATGACCTTCTGAACAGCGAAGAAGGTCAGGACCTGGTGGAATACGCTCTGCTGCTCAGCCTGGTTGCATTGGGCTGTGTCGCCAGCATCGGCACCGTCACCACCGCCATTACCGGGATCTTCAATAAGATCAGCACGTCGCTGCAGTAAATGACTGGTACAGCCAGGGCCTGAATCCTCAATCTTTTTGATCGAGCAAGGCGCGCAGACGAAAGAAGGCTGCGCGCCGGGTTTCACCTGAAAACCTGGAAAGCAGTTACAGCCATGGAAAAAGAGCGGGCAGCCGGGAACGCATGAGAAACCGCTCTTTTCCATCATCGTTTCCCCCGCCCGTTTCCGCACAGGGGACGGTAATAGGAACTCAGCAGATTTCATGGCGACAACCATGAATCATTGCCACGGAGAGAACACATGAAGAACGTGCTTTTGCACCTGACCCTGATCCGCCACGGCCTCTGGAATGGTGAAGAAGGACAGGACCTGGTTGAGTATGCGCTGCTGCTGAGCCTCGTTGCGCTGGGCTGTATCGCCAGCATCGGCACCGTCACCAACGCGATCACCGGAATCTTTAACAACATCAGCACGTCGTTGCAGTAAAGTCTGGCCGCAGCTTTCAGCCAGAAGCGTCGAAACCGCAAAAAAGATGTTCAGGTAGCCTTCCCTCGGGAGAAAGGGGCCAGCGCACAGGGTTGCGTCTGGCCCAAATTTCCGCCCTGCATCCGGCGATGGGCCGGAAGG